>JBGSLP010000202.1:0-9435 GCA_041740655.1 Alphaproteobacteria bacterium | reverse complement strand
CTCCACCTTTTTATCTCTGGATGGCATATAATTCCTAAACCTGTTTGCCGCACCAAGCCGATATCATTGCTTCACAGATCGCGACTTGCAAGCTTTCGCCAATTTCAGATTCAAGTTTCATATCGCTGAATGTTTAGTTTTGCAGGCACTCACGCAGCACGAGGTTTAAACCTGCATACCCAGATAATGTTCCGGAGAGATTGATTTCTCGTAATATAACCTAATTTAAGCTCGCATATAGCGCAGGGACGGCTAAGTTGCGGTTCGGAGATCGAATGGAGACTCACATGGGAATAGCTCAGCAGGTTGGAATGCATCTGCCCTATATGCGCCGGTTCGCCAGAGCGCTGTGCGGCAGCCAGACCAGCGGCGACGCGTACGTGGCGACCATGCTGGAGACCCTCATCTCATCGCCGGACAGCATGCTGAAGGATGTCAGCCCGCGCGCGGCCTTTTATCATCTGCTGCTGAAGCTATGGAATTCGGTAGGCGTCAATATGCAGGCAGCGCCGGTCGAGGCGGACGAAACGGCGGCTGCGGCGGATCGCTCGCTCGATACGATCACTCCGAAAGCGCGACAGGCGTTTCTGCTGGTCGCGATGGAGGATTTCACCACGCAGGAAGCCGCCCGCATCCTTGAAGTTTCCGAGCCGGAGCTGGCTCAACTGATCGACGACGCCGGTCGTCAGATGGCCGAGCAGGTGGCCACGGATGTGCTGATCATCGAGGATGAGCCGCTGATCGCCATCGACCTGGAAAACATCATGACATCGCTTGGGCACAAGGTCGTATCGACCGCGCGCACCCACGGCGAGGCGCTTGCGGCTGTTCAACACGGTCGCCCCGGGCTCGTGCTCGCTGATATCAATCTCGCGGACGGCAGTTCGGGCATTGACGCGGTGAATGATCTGCTGAAATCGTTTCATGCGCCGGTGATTTTCATTACGGCCTACCCCGAACGGCTCCTCACAGGCGAACGCCCCGAGCCGGCATTTCTCATCACCAAGCCGTTTCAGCACGAGATGATCAAAGCCATTGCAAGCCAGGCTCTCTTCTTCGATCGAAAAGCAAGAATGGGGTGAATGCGGCGCGTAATTTTCGGAAAGGAACTTAAAGTTCAGGCGCACGTTTTCAGGCCATCATTCTTATCGAACGAGGTGGAAAATGTTGAGCTGGGTTATAACGTTTCTGATTATCGCCGTGATTGCGGCGGTGCTGGGTTTTGGCGGAATTGCTTCGAGCGCCGCAGGTATTGCGCAGATTATCTTCTATATCTTTATCGTTCTATTTGTGGCGACGCTGGTTATGCGTCTCGTCAACCGATAGGAGATATCGCCAGGCAAAAAAATAGCCCCGTTTTCACGGGGCTATAACATTGTCTACCATGATTGCTTGTTATACCAATCATCGACCTGACGCTCGGCCTCATCTTTCGCGATGCCATAACGTTCCTGAATTTTGCCGACCAGCGCGTCTCGTCTGCCGGCCATTTGCTCAAATTCATCGTCGGTGATTTTACCCCAAGCAGTACGTGCGTTGCCTTTTAACTGCTTCCAGTTGCCTTCAACACGATCCCAATTCATGGATATGCTCCTTACTGTGTCAGATGCGTCAAAAACGCAAAAAACTCATCCGAGTTCCGCGATAGATCGAAAATGCATCATTGGAACTATGTTTGTGAGCGCACGTTAGAGTTGCTGTGTGTTGGGTTAAGTTACGGGAACAATTGAAAATTCTAATCTTTGTGTCTTTTTGAGAAAGACGTGAGCTCGTGCAAAGATTAGTCGATAACAATCAGGGGGTCTGTTCGTGAGCTCGCTTTCGCAAACAATCACCTTTGCTTCATTTCTAGCCGTTGCGATGGTTGCCCTTTTTGCAACCCGGGCCATGCTCAGACGTAAGCGCTTTCCTTCCCCAATAGTGTGGGTACTGCTTACCGCGGCGACAACTTTTCTGGCGACGACCTTAGTATGCAAATCCTTTGCATCGCCGGTTCAGCGTGAAGCAGCACAAGGATTTGTCGACATAGCGATTTTAATTCTGGCCGTCACGGCGACCGCCGCAGCATTCTTGCGCGCGCCTCAGGCTCTCATCGCCTACAGAACCCATACCGATACGCGGGAACTTCGGGTCATGGCCGACGTGCTGGCGGGCGCGATGTTGAAATCTCCGATTACCGTGTTCTCGCAGGACAAGGATTTGAAGTTCATCTTCACCCATAATCTACCTCCGGGCATCAATGCGGATATTCTCGGGAAGACGGATTTGGAAATCCTGGAGCCGGACGCCGCGTCTAAAACCATTCCATTGAAGCGCGCAGCGATCGAGAGCGGGGAGGTCGGCAGGATCGAAATTCCGATCCAAAACAATGGACGGACCCGCTGGTACGACCTGACTGTCGAGCAGTTCAAGGATGCGGCGGGCGAGGTCGGGTCTGTTTCAATCGCCTACGACATCACCGAGATCAAGGAGAACAAGGAGCGGCTCTTTGCGCTGATGCAGGAAGTCACGCATCGATCGAAAAACCTGCTCGCGGTCGCCCAGTCCATCGCACAGCAGACAGCGTTGCGCGGCGGTACGATACAGGAATATGTGCGCCGTTTTTCGGGCCGTCTAAAAGCTCTGGCCGATGCTCAGGACGTACTGGTGAAAAGCGACTGGACGGGCGCATCGCTGGAAGACCTGCTCGCGTCGCAACTTTCAATCCTGCCGAAAGCGAGCCGCGCAAACGTGAAAATTACCGGCGTCCCCGTGTTACTGACCTCCGACGCCGCGCAGAATCTTTGCCTGGCGATCCATGAGCTGACCCTCAACGCCGCCGAGCATGGCGCTTTGTGCAAACCGGAGGGGCGCGTGGATATCCATTGGGAGATCAAGGAAAACGACGGCAAGACCGAACTCTGCTTCGACTGGCTCGAAACCGGCGGGCCGCGCGTTGAGGCGCCGAGCAAGCCCGGTTTTGGCCGCCTGATGGTCGAGACGGTGTTGAGCAAGGCGTTGAGCGCGAATACCTCTCTAGATTTTCTCCCGTCGGGCGTGGAGTGCCGTGTTCGCATGCCCGCTTCAAGCATAGTCGCATAACGCGTGTGGCGTTTGCTGCGTTTATGATGAGGTCAATTGAAAGGAGAGCTTCATGAAAGGCATTGCATTATGGATGGTCGGACTTCCGCTCCCCATCATTCTCGTACTTTACCTGTTCGGCGTTCTTTAAGAACCCAAATGACGCTCCGCCGCGCACCGATCTAGATGAAAGGGCGCTGGCGGGGTTCTTCCCCCGGATGCTGAGACAATTCGAGCATTCCAGTCTCATTCGTTATCTCAAGCGTGCCGGCGCGCAAGACGATATAACCTCTATCGCTCAATCCCCTCAAAACCTTGTTCGTGTGAACGACCGATAGCCCCAGCGCATCGGCGATATGCTGTTGGGTGAGCGGAAAGCTTGTGCGCCTTTCCGTCACCATCCCCACATGCTTGCATCTGTAAAAGAGCGACAGCAATAGGAAGGCCACCCTCTCGGTGCCCGACCGCCGCCCCACGGCAAGCAGATGCTCGTCGATCATTCGTTCCTCACGCGAGGCAAGCCAGGTGATGTCAAAGGCCAATTCCGGATGCTTTTCGTAAAGAACCCAAAGCTTGCTCCGCGGGAACATGCACAGCACGGTTCTTGTCAGAGCGTTCACAGAGTGACCCATCGAGGTGAAGACCGAGCCCTGAAGCCCCAGGAAATCACCGGGCAGCGCAAAATTCAGGATTTGGCGCTCGCCATTGGGGAGAATTTTATATCGAAAGCTCCAGCCCGACAGCACCGTATAGAGATGATCATTACTCTCGCCCTCGACGAGTATCGTCGCTCCGGGGTTAGCCACCAGTTCGCCCATCTTGAAATGGCTGACGAAATCCAACTCTTCTGGCGCAAATTCGCGAAACGTCCTGAGCGGCCTGAGCGGGCAGGCTTGACACGGCGTCACCATCGACTGCGGCTGCATGGACGCGCTTCCGATCTTCATTTTGTCCACGCTCCTTATCATCGCCGCAGCCGAGGCATATTCACGATCAGAATGCAGTTTACAAGGGTAACTTCAGATAGCCATTGAATGCGCCGCTTATCAGCGCCAAGCCTGAAGGCGGTCATGATTCACAACCGGTTAATCAACGCGTGATGACATCACTTGAAACGGCAGCCGAGAAACTGCGCGATGTGTTCGGGTTTTCCGGCTTTCGCGCAGGGCAAGACGATGTGATCAAGGCCGTGCTTGCCGGGCACGACGTCCTTGCCGTGATGCCGACCGGCGGCGGTAAATCGCTCTGCTATCAGTTTCCGGCAATCATGCGCCGCGGCTTGACAGTCGTCATATCGCCGCTGATCGCGCTGATGCGCAATCAGGTCGCGCAAATGCAGGGGTATGGTGTTGCGGCGGCCAGCCTGAACTCCGCCAACTCTGATGATGAATTGCAGGCGACCTTCGCGCGGATGCAAAGCGGCGAGCTCCGCCTTTTGTATCTGTCGCCCGAACGGCTGGCGCTGTCAGGCACCATCGAGATGCTGAAGCGGGCGCAGGTCTCGCTGTTCGCCGTCGATGAGGCGCATTGCGTCTCTCAATGGGGGCATGATTTCCGACCGGATTACCTTGTCATCGGATCGGCGGTCGCGCAGCTTGGCGGCGTGCAACTGATAGCGCTGACCGCAACGGCGGATGCGGCAACCCGCGCCGATATCCAGAGCCGCCTGTTCGTGCGGGAGCCACGCATTTTCGTCCACGGTTTCGACCGCCCCAATCTGCGGCTCGCCATGCGCCCCAAGCACGACGCGCGGCGCCAGCTCATCGATTTCATCTCGCCGCACAAGGGTGAAAGTGGGATCATTTATTGCAGCGCCCGCCGCCAGACGGAGGATTTGGCGGCGCATCTCGAAAGCAAGGGATTTGCGGCGCTCGCCTACCATGCCGGAATGGAGTCGGGCCTGCGGTCGCGCAATCAGGACCGGTTTCTGCAGGAGGACGGGCTCATCGTCGCCGCGACCGTCGCTTTTGGCATGGGCATCGACAAGCCGGATGTGCGCTTTGTGGCTCACGCCAACCTCCCGAAAAGCATCGAGGCCTATTATCAGGAGGTCGGACGCGCGGGCCGCGATGGCATGGCGGCCGATACGCTCACGCTCTATGGCGTCGATGATATGCGCCTGCGCCGTCAGCAGATCGAGGATAGCGAGGCGTCGGAGGACCAGAAGCGGGTCGAGCGCCAGCGCCTCAACGCGCTCATTTCGTTGTGCGAGGCGCCGCGCTGCCGCCGCCAGACATTGCTGGCCTATTTCGGCGAGACGGCCAGCCCGTGCGGGAACTGCGACCTGTGCATCGACGGCGTGGAAATGATGGACGCGACCATCGAGGCGCAGAAGGCGCTCTCCGCGATCGCCCGCACCGGCCAGCGCTTCGGCACGGAGCACCTCGTTTCGATCCTGCGGGGCGAGTCGACGGCGCGGATCGAGGAGTTGAATCACAGCGAACTGCCGACATTCGGCGTCGGGGCGGACCGCTCGGCGAACGAGTGGCGCTCGATTTTCCGCCAGCTTTATGCGAGCGGCGTCATTTCACTGGATATTGCCGGATATGGAAGTTGGGCGATTACCGAGGCGGGCCGTGACGTCCTGCGCGGCAAGGAGCGGATCGAGTTGCGTCGCGAGACCTTTCATCCGCCACTGAAAGCCGGAAAGCAGAAGCGCGCGGCGGCCTCCGCGCAACCGGTCGCGCCCGCCGATGAGGCGTTGTTCGACGCGCTCAAGGCCGAGCGTCGCAGGCTGGCCGCAGAGCAGCGCGTGCCCGCCTATGTCGTCTTTGCGGATCGCACGCTGATCGACATGACGCTTATCAAGCCCGCGACGCGCGATCAGATGGCGCTTGTTCACGGCGTCGGCAAAGCCAAGCTAGAGCAGTATGGCCCTGCTTTTCTCGCGGTTGTGGCGCAGCATGCGGCCAAGGGCGCCAAGGCGTGACAAATTAATTATCATTCTCTGTGCAGTTTCGGTTGTAGAGTAACCATGACGACTCAAACCTGCGAGAACCCGGCTTATGATGTCTCGACGCGCCATGTTTCGAACCGCCAAACGAAGCCGTCCGCTGCTCGCCGCATCGTTCCTCGCGGCGATGGCGTCAACAGGGTGCGGAAATTTGCAGTCCGAGCCGGAAAGCATGACGTCGTCCGGGCCGCAAGGTCCCACGATGCTCTCGCCCAATCGCGGCGCGGACAACGGATCGGCGTCCGTCGCTTATGCAGGCTCGGTCGATCCAGCCGAGTTGGCTAAGGCGATCGAGCGCTTTCGCGTGACCAAACAACGTCAGCAATCGCCTTATGAGACCGCTGCCGCCGATTTGAACGGCGATGGCAAGCCCGAGGCGGTGGTGCTGTTCACCGGGCAAGACTGGTGCTCGAAAACCGGGTGCTCGCTCGTGATTTTCCAGTCGCAGGAGTTCGGTTTCCGCCCAGTCTCGCATATCGTCAACGTGCGCCCTGCGGTGCTTGCCGCGCCCTTGCAGCAGTCCGGCTGGCGCGATCTGATCGTCAAGACGGGCGGCGGCGGCGCTCCGATACGTGCGGTGACGATTGCATTCTCATCGAGAGGCTATGCGTCAAACGCGATCGTGCAACCGGACGCCGACTCGGGCGCTGTGGCGGGCGCCGCGCCGATCCTGCAGGACTCGCCGTCATTTCAGGCAGCGCTCGAACAGCATGCGGGCCAGACGGCCGGACAGCCGCAGGAGCAAGTTCGCTAAGGCGAGTTCAGGCTTCTGCCTAAACCCGAAAACCGTACAACCAGTCATTTCGGGCAAGCAGCAAACTTGACGGCGTAGTGGACATAACGGCGTTGCGGGCAAACCGCATCGCGCCGCGCATGTGGTAAATTTCGCCCATTCGTTGCGATGCTTTCATCACCCGCTCAACTCGCGGTCGGCGGACCGCCTCATATCGGGCAAATGCGGCTGTAAGATCGGTCGGCGATTTGGCGGCCTCAGCGGCGAGCACGGCCGCATCCTCGATCGCCATCACGCCGCCCGAGGCGAGAAACGGGAGCAGGGGGTGCGCCGCATCGCCCAGCAGCGTCACCGGTCCTCGACTCCAACCCGACAAGCCGCCGAGCGTCATCAGCGGCCATGTTTTCCATTCAAGCGATGCGAGAAACCGCGTTATATCCTGCGGCCAGCCGCCCATTGGCTCGACGAGCGTGCGGGCGTCCGCAGGCGCGCCCCAGCCCTCGGGCGCTTGGGCGCCGCCAATGATGGCGACAACATTCAGCTTGCGCCCGCCGTCCACGGGGTAATGCACGACGTGCGCATCCGGCGCCAGCCACACGCAGACATCACGCTCCCGCATGATCTCCGGAGCCGCTTGCCAGTTACAGATCGCACGCCACGAGTTTTTGCCGGAAAACACAAGGTTCGCCTCCGGACAGAGCCAGCGCCGCACGGTCGAGCCAATGCCATCGGCTCCAATGAGCGCTTCCCCTTCCTCCACCCCCCGGTTGGTTCTTACGAGGACGCCATGCGGTGAGTGCTCGATTGTCTCAACTTTGGCCGCGCGAATGATCTCGATTTTGAGTTTCATCGCCGCGCGAAGCAGAAGCTCGCGGAGATCGGGGCGCGCAATCACATGATAGGGCGCGCCGAAGCGTTGAGTGAGCTTATCCAGCCGCAAATGGGCCAGCATTTTTCTTGATGGCGCGTCCATTAGCCGAAGGCTCGGGATGTGCCCCAGTTCGGAAAGCCCGTCCAAGCCCCAGCCTTGCAATATGCGGACGCCATTCGGACCAAGCTGGATCCCTGCGCCTTGCACGTCGATCGCGCTTTCGCGCTCTAGGACGCGGACGTTAAAGCCTTCCCGCGCGAGTGCGATCGCTGCGCTCAAGCCGCCAATGCCGCCGCCGGCGATGAGAATCGGGAGTTGGTTTGCGCTCACGTGGTTTTCGGCGGGGCCGTGTAGAAGCAATAGGGCCGGTCGGACTGATCGCTCGGATCGGACACGTAATGCGACCGAGCGCCCGTCCTAATGTCGATGTCGCGGAACTGAGAGATGCCGATTCTGGCCATGCTGCCTTCCTAGGATCGCCACGTGCACATTGCTTCAGCACGCCCGCGCCTGCAAGCGAATCTCCCCTGCGCAGTCTAGCCGCAAGCCTTAACGCTACTACAGCCTCCGGTAGCGCTGGGTTGACTTAACAAGACCTTAAATAGTTAAAATTTAAATCAATGTTGTTATACCGCAACAGTGCGGGGTCAAAGTTTGTTAGAAATACGGTTAAAATAAGAAACAAATTGAATTCAAAACTCCTTGTAGTTTGCTGGAAAACTACAGCGCGTCTGAAGTCAAGAAAAAAACGCGCGGTAAAGCAACAAAAATAAACGCTTTATTTTCGGGGACTTCCATGAATTTCCTAAGTTTTTCGCGGCTATATAGTGCTTTTGTTTTGTTTATTCTCACTTTCGCAGCTTTTGCGATAACGCCTTTCTCCGCGGTATCGGCAGCTCCAACATGCTCCACAACTTCGAACGGCGGAGGGACGGCAACAAGCCCATCATCCTTCGATCAGGGCAATTTTGGTGGAGCCGGCGCGGCGAGCGCGGCGACATTCCTAGCCGGGCAGGGGCTTTCCTCGCCTACGCGGGTCGACAAGGTGGAGGGCATTACCTCCGATTGTAAGACCGGCGAAAACGGCGTCGTTTTAGCCAAGACCAACAGTGGCACGAAAAGCTCTGGAACTTGGTTTTCAGATCAACCCATCTGCGCGGTCGGCGTTCACGCTGGCGGCGGCAGCACCGCGTTTTTTTACACGTACCAGACGCCGGTGACCTCGGGCACGTGGTCGACCGCTGCGAACGGCAATAAAGACATTTCCAACCTGCAGTTTTTTGCCTGCACGCCGGAGGAAACCGGCTCCGTTACGATCATCAAGAAAACGGTCGGCGGCGACGGCACGTTCAAGTTCACCGGCTCGCTGGTGACGGAGTCGGCCGACTTTGGGGCGCTCACGACGGCGGATGGCACGAAAACCGTGACCAAAACCGTAACCCCCGGAGCCTACGCAATAACCGAGGACATCGCGCAGTCGCCGGACTTCGACTTCACCAGCCTCACATGTGGAAACGGCGGCTCGGTGAGCGATCGAACCGCGACGATCACCGTTCCCGCTGGCGGCTCGGTTACATGCACATACACCAATACCAAAAAAGGCAACGTCACGATCATCAAGAACACGGTCGGCGGCGATGGAACGTTCAAGTTCACCGGCTCGCTGGTGACGGAGTCGGCCGACTTTGGGACGCTCACGACGGCGGATGGCACGAAAACCGTGACCAAAACCGTAACCCCCGGAGCCTACGCAATAACCGAGGACATCGCGCAGTCGCCGGACTTCGACTTCACCAGCCTCACATGTGGAAACGGCGG
>JBGSLP010000201.1:0-9666 GCA_041740655.1 Alphaproteobacteria bacterium | reverse complement strand
AAGCTGATGGCGCGATCGGCGCGGGTGGCCGTCACCATGCGCACGGGAATGATAACAAGGGACAGTCGCAAATGCCCCTTCCAGAAGGTTCTGATACGCTCAACCATGTCAGTGCTCGGTCCGGGCGCAAATACTGCCGTTCAGCATGCGCATGCGTAACTGAAATCGCCGGGTTTTGTTCCTGCCCCTTGGCGCCCGCCGCGCGATAACTTACGCTCCAACAGCCCCATACCCGTCAATAATCACCGGAGCCCGATGCGCCGCTTTCTGAAATTCGCACACACCATTGGCGCGATTGGAATGATGGGAGCCATGGCCTCTCTCCTCGTGCTTCTCACCCTCTTGCCCGAGCCTTCAGCGATTGCCGAATACGCTCGCATGCGCATGGCGATGGCCGCGATCTCCAAATGGATATTCTTTCCCTCGCTCGTGCTGACCCTCGTCGGCGGATTGCTATCGATGGCGGTGGTTACGGCTTATCAGGACGCAGGCTGGGTGCTGCTGAAGCTGGCAAGCGGGGTTCTGGTGTTTGAAGGAGGGCTGATCGCCATCGATGGCCCGATGAAGCGCGAGGCGGCAATGAGCGCGCAGGCGCTCATCGATGCAGCCGAGATTGCAAAACTCGGCGCGTCTCTTGGCAGCGAATGGATGTCGCTGTGGGTCGTAATGGCGATTTCGGCGGCCAATGTGGCGCTTGGCGTCTGGCGACCGCGCTTCCGCCTGAATAAATCTGCGTAACCCTCAGACGCTCGCCGCCACGACGCCGAGAGAGCTGATAACAATGGCGGTGACTATGCAGCGCACGGTAAAATAGCGCCGGTCGATGACGCCGCGTTGGTAGAGCGTGAAATCTATCGCCAGCAGCGCGGCGAACAGCGCCATCAGGATCATCGCAAAGGCGGCGTCGCCAACCATCAGGTGCGATCCCCACGCAATCAACGCGACGGCGATGCTGGTCAGTTGCAAATTTACGCCCGTTTCAGCCTTCGAGGCGATCTGTTGTCCCCAGTGAACGCCCGCCATGAACGAGACGATGACGAGGCCATAGGCGCGCACGATCTCCCCGGCCGCGCCCGGATATGGGAAGTCGGTTAAGCCCAGCGCGAGGAGGAGGGCGCAGGCGACAAACGGGATCGCTCCCAGATAGGTGAGAACGGCGTAAAGCATTGGCTCGTCACCCGGCCTTGCATGGCTTGATATCGGCAGGCTTCGGGCGCTCGTTCGCGGTGGGCGGGCTGAAAACGGCAAGATAGGCGTCGCTGCCTTTGAGCGAATGGACGGCGATTTCACGATAGCCGGCGGCAGACAGTTCGCACTGGAGAAGCGGCAAAGGCGTGCCATGCTGCAAGATGTCCTTGCGCGCATCGATGATGCCGACACGACCGCCCGCTTTCAGCGCGGGGGCGAGGTTATGGAGGAACGCATAGGGGTCGCTTATCTCGTGATACATATGGATCAGGAGAGCGAGGTCGGCGGCGCCAACCGGCAGGCGTGGATCGTGCGGCTCGCCAAGGCTGACGGTGATATTATTCAGCTTGAGCGCCTTCACGCGCTTGGCCAGACCCTTGAGATAGGATGGAGTGATATCCTGCGCGATGATGCGGCCCTCCGGCCCCACGACGGGTGACAGCCGAACCGTCGTATAACCGCTGCCAGCGCCAATATCTGCGATATTTGCGCCCGGCTTGATGTCCAGAAGCCGGATGACCTGCTCGGTCTCGCGCGCGGCGTCACGCTCCTTTTCGCTATGCCAGATTGAACTGACGATGCTTGCAACCGGCCGATCAGGTTTCGGGAACGCGCTCGCAGGCAGTCCAGCAGGGCCAAGCATCGGATAGTCTGCGGCGCCGGTTGCGCGGGCCGATCCGAGGCACAGGACGAGCGCCAGCGCAAAGCAGGCAAGCGTGCGCGGGGTGATTGCAACGGATGACGCCATAATTCTCGATCTCACTTTGGGGCTGCTAGAATTGCGCGATACGGGGATGCGTGCACTCGCCGATCATGATGTCGTTCGGGGTGTAGAGCCGCCGCGCGGCAAGGTGGGCAAATCTCAATGTGAGCGCCTTACGGCGGGCGCTTTTGATGAGGGTCGGTTCGGAGTTTCGCAGCAAAATCGCGTCATACTCGTCCGCGATCATGACGCCGACATCCTCGGGTAGCAACGCCTGGGGAAAGTCTGGCGCGACCGCGAAAAACAGGCGGTCGCACCACTCGCGATACTCCGGCCATTTGCGGTCCGACCGAAAATCCGCGACGCAGGATTTCACCTCGACAATCCAGATTTCCCCTGCCGCGCCAAGCGCCAGAATGTCGGCGCGCCTGCCGCTCTTGAGCGGAAATTCGATGAGCGTGCTGTGGCCCATGGCCTGCAGGAGGCGCATGGCGCCACGCAACGGCTTTGGCACCGGTCGTGAGCGATTTTCCAGGGTTGACTGAGTCACGGCGGCGAAGAGCCTTATGTCATATGATAGCCTGGCGTTGATTTGGACAAGCTCATCTCTTCCTCGGTCATCGCCTCCGGTATGCCCTCAAACAGCGGCGACGACAGGTAACGCTCGCCAGTGTCCGGCAGCATGCACAGGATCACCGTACCGGGTTCGGCCTGCTTGGCGATATCCATCGAAACCGCGAATGTCGAGCCGCCGGAAATGCCCGTCAGGATGCCCTCCTGCTGCGCTAGTTTCCTCGACCAAGCAATGCCTTCGGCGCCCGCGATCGGAATCAACTGATCGAAATAAGATTTGTCGATGCTTTCCTGCAGCACGTAGGGAATGAAATCCGGCGTCCACCCTTGGATCGGGTGCGGCTCGAATGCCGGGTGGCTGACCGCCGGCTGATGATCGGCGTCGCGTTTCTGCGCTGTGCCGCTGCCGACCAGTTGCGCATTGGCGGGTTCCGTCAGGATGATTTTGGTTTCAGGCCGTTCACGGCGAAGCACGCGTCCGACGCCCGATATGGTGCCGCCGGTGCCGTAGCCGGTCACCCAGTAGTCAAGACGATCTCCGGCGAAATCGGCTAGGATTTCACGCGCTGTTGTATTCTCGTGAATCGCGGCGTTGGCGTCCGTCTCGAACTGGTGGGCGAGAAACCATCCATTCGCCTTCGCCAGTTCCACGGCTTTCTGATACATGCCGAAGCCCTTGGCGGCGCGTGGCGTGAGGATGACCTTGGCGCCCAGAAAACGCATGAGCTTACGGCGTTCGATCGAGAAACTCTCCGCCATGGTCACAACGAGCGGATAGCCTTTCGCGGCGCAGACCATCGCGAGGCCGATGCCGGTGTTGCCGCTCGTCGCCTCGATCACGGTCTGGCCCGGCTTCAGGGTTCCCGCCCGCTCGGCCGCCTCGATGATATTGACGGCGAGGCGATCCTTGACCGACGCCGCCGGATTGAAGAACTCGGCCTTGACGTAAAGCCGGACATGATCGGGTGCAAGATTTCTCACACGGATGCAGGGCGTATCGCCCACGGTATCGAGAATGCTCTCATACAGGCGGCCACGGCCTGACGTTCTGCGAATTCCAGACTCTGAAATATCTGACGTCATGATGGATGATCCTTTGCGGCTTTTTGTCTTCGCTAACTATTTTTTATAGGCAGGATGCTAGCACAAATGCGAATCCAAATCGGTGTCCAAAAATCGGTACGGAGAAGCCAAACGAATTGAGAAATTGGTGTCTAGGGACGAGCCGTGGCATTCTTGGGGCCGGAGCCGCTGCCCTCGCCACTCGGCGGTGTCGCGATAGCCGCAGATGCGGTTGCGGATCGACCGGCGACTATCCGTTAAGGCATCGCTGCTGGCTTCCTCGTCCGCCCCGCCAAAGCCGATCCCGGCGGTGGCAAAGATTAGGTTGTGCTTCGCGCCGATAAACCGGCCAGCATCGCCTGCGCCGCTGCCCGGCCGCTGTCGAAGGCCGCCTCAACGCGCGGCCCCAGACACCAGTCGCCAGCCGCGATAAGGCAGGGGTCATCCCCCTGCACAAACTGTTTCCAAAGCGGCGTTTCAACGAGCGCGTAGCGCCAGCGGTGGGCATCAATATATGCCGGTGGCGGTTTGAGCGTAGCGGGCGCCAGCGCGTAGAATTCACAGGCGAGCAAATTGGCGATTTCGGCCTTATCGCTTTCCAGATGCGCGCGGCTCCAGACGGGCGAGGCGTGGAGGACCCACGTTTCGACGTCCCGGAGCTGTGACCGGCCAGGCTTGGAGCTATCCCGCGCCGCCCAGGCGATCGCCGGGGACGGCTGCCGCAACACATCCGCATCCGCGCCGGACGCGCCCTCGAACGCGGCCAGCACCGCCCAGCACGGGGACATCCGAACCTCGTCAAGTGCGGCGAAGGCTGGATCGACAGGCCCTAGTAATTTTAGTGTCTGCGGCGCGGGCGCAGTGACGATCACGCCGTCAAAGGGGCCGTAACGCGCCCCGTCGCCAGCCTTGAGCGCATGGCCTTGGCCTTCGCGGATGATGACGGCGATCTGCACACCATGCACGATGGAAAGACCATGAGCGAGCGGTCGCGTCAGCCCGCTCATCCCCGGCGCGCCCACGATCCAATCCGCCGTCTCATCTGTCCGGCCCGACGGCGTCCACAGCGCAGCGGCTCCGGCGGTGATGCAGGCGTTGAGATAGGCGCGCAAGGCATCGGACCGCGCCGTCACATATTGCGCGCCATGATCGAACTGAAGCGCTCCTGCCCGCCGCGTCGCCATCCGCCCGCCCGGCCTTCGGCTTTTCTCAAACACGGTTACGCCGACTCCCTTATCGGCGAGAAGCCGCGCGCAAGCGAGGCCCGCCATTCCAGCGCCTATCACAGCGATTGACGGCTGAGACTTGGTTCCCATCGGATTAAGCTTTGAACAAAAGCAGATACATGACGGCGGCCAGCAACGCCATTTCAGCCAGATTAACAACAACGCTCACACGGTGCCAAGCGTCGAACCGCGCCTTCGCGGCGGCGTCGCCAGCGGCCATCGCGTCCCGAGCATTGTTGATGACAGGTATGATGAACCGCTGGACGCCCAGCATCAGCGCCGCGCAAAGCACAAGGATCGCGCTCTCAAGTGGCCGGAAGGCGAGCGCGGCGGACAAAAGCGCGATCAGTCCGTTTACCGCGAAATATTTCGGAAACATGGCGCGCAAAAATTGCCCGGCCGCGCGCTCGTCCAGAACCCGGAAAACCGCCGGCGCGATCACGGCCGAGAAGAACAGCATTGCGCCGAGGGACGCGGCTGCGAGAAGCGCTGAAAGTTCGGGCATAATTTTATCGCTGATGAGGGTTGGCGCGGCCTATGATCCTGAGCCATTGGCTCGCACGTTAAACGCATCGGGGCGCGCGAGCGGATGACATCTCTCGGGCAATTTTGGGTTTCTTGAGCGTCGTCTTTATTTGCAGAAGACCTCTCCCCATATCCTTGCTGTAGATGGGCGTGCTGGAACATACGGAAAAGCGAATGCGGAAAGTGCGATCAATGGTTTTCTATGGCGTCGGCGCCTTGGTCATCGCGGCGTTGGGTGGCGCCGCCCTGTGGATTTATGTGATGAGCACCGTCGAACAGCCGAG
The DNA here is from genome assembly GCA_041740655.1 of Alphaproteobacteria bacterium. Lineage (GTDB taxonomy): Bacteria > Pseudomonadota > Alphaproteobacteria > Rhizobiales > Rhodomicrobiaceae > JAWXCE01. The sequence continues at coordinate 4,105 of JBGSLP010000201.1, read as the reverse complement.
CTACCGCGTCATCGTCGCCGACGGCCCCATCGAATTGCGCGAATATCCCGCGTCGATCGTGGCGGAGGTGACGCGACAAGGTCCGCGCCAGAGAGCGGTGAGCGCCGGTTTCGGGCCGCTCGCAAGCTATATCTTCGCCAAGGAGCGCGCAGGTGACAAGATCGCGATGACCGCCCCAGTCACCCAACAGCGCGAGACGATAGCCATGACGGCGCCAGTCACCCAATCCGCCGACGAGAGCGGAGCGTGGACGGTGCGTTTTATCATGCCGTCGAAATACACGACTGAAACGCTTCCCCAGCCTGCAAACCCTGACGTCCGCATCGTGAGCGTGCCCGCGGCCCGGCGCGCTGCGATCCGTTTTTCCGGCTACGCAACGGACGCCTCAATCGCCGAACAGGAAGCTAAGTTAGTGCGCTGGCTGGAAACTCGGAACCTCAAGCCTGCGGGAGGGGCAACCTACGCCTATTACAACGATCCGTTTATACCCGGCCCGCTACGCCGAAACGAGGTGATGTTTGACGTGACGGTACAATAACACTTCTATCCATCAAGCTAGGTTCAAAGTTTGTTAGGAAAGTGCTCGCCGCTGTTCTCAACTCGGCGACCAGAACTCGCATACGCCCGCGCGTGGTGCTGATCACGCTGACGGCCCGGGGCTTTTACCTGCTCGCCTTGCCGGTGCTGGCAGCCTACCCGGCGCGTTCTATGTTATCATTTCGCGCATATCGGCGCGGCGCTTAAGCACCATATCCGGGATAAGCGCGCAGGCGATCTTCGCCGCATGCTGATGTGACTGCTTTTGAATCAGGCGTTGATCTGAGCGAGCGGAACGCTCGTTACATATGTACACGCGCATTATTCTAATAACGCGCGCGCTTCATTTTGCGAACGCATCATCAGAAAATTTGTCCAAAAGGAAAGCTCATGTCTGAAGCGACCCACGATATTGTCGACACTGCCGTCAGCGCCGGTTCCTTCAACACACTCGTCGCCGCAGTGAAAGCTGCGGGCCTCGTCGAGACGCTGAAGAGCGCCGGGCCGTTCACGGTCTTCGCGCCGACCGACGACGCTTTCAAAAAGCTGCCAGCCGGTACGGTTGAAACGCTTCTGAAGCCTGAGAACAAGAGCAAACTCGTTTCCATCCTCACCTACCACGTGCTGTCGGGCAAGGTGACATCCACCGATATCGCGGGCAAGACGATGAAGGCGAAGTCAGTTGAGGGTTCGGAGATTTCAGTTGACGCCACGAACGGCGTAAAAGTCGACGCGGCCACCGTTTTGACCGCCGACATTATGTGCACGAACGGCGTCATTCACGTGATCGACGCCGTTATCATGCCAGCATAATCTCAGGGCATCGAATAGCACGTTAAGCCGGGCGCAGGTCAATCGCGCCCGGCACCTTCTGGCCTCTTGAGCGTCAGTGTTGGCTCAACAGCATATGCGGGACGGTGAGCGCCGCGAGTCCCACAAATAGACTCACAAAAGATTGCTATCCACCGAACCGTTGAGGCCGACACCGCAAATCCAACCACGCCAACGATTGCGGCGAGTGCGTAGAGAAATTCGTTGCCGACAATCGGGTTGAGCGATGTATAGGCAACCGGACTATTCAGCGTGCGCGAATCCGCGCACGGGTCGCTTACGTCGATCCCATTCAGACCTACCGTAATCCTTGTGTACGCCGGGCGACGTAAGAGCGGTTAAAACGGTTCCTAGATTTAATAAGTAAAGCGCGGGCGTTTGAAAAAAATACTCAGCAGTCGGCGATGCGGATTTCAGGCGCGCAACGGTCCTACAGCAAAAGCGTTATTATCATTGGGGCAGGCATTGGCAGGCTTGAGCTCGCTGCGCTGCTTGCCAAGACAGGATATAAAGTTACGGTTGTCGAGAAGAACGCCACCATTGGCGGGCGTGCCCGGCAATTCGCGGAAGAGGCGCATGAGACCGCCGACTTATTAGTTTACTTCCGCCCTTCGCTCTACCTATTTGAAATAAATGGTGCCCAGGGACGGATTTGAACCGCCGACACGCGGATTTTCAATCCGCTGCTCTACCAACTGAGCTACCTGGGCACTCCAAACGCGGCGTTTGCAAAAAGCGAACGTCACCACGGGTTTAACTTGGCGAGGCAGGAGATATACGGAATTCTGTAAGGCCTGTCGAGCTTGCTTTTGCGGCAAACGGCGCTTTTCGCCCGGATCGCCCGCCGAAATATGTTGACTTCGCAGACGGCCGGAAAGTCCTATGCAGGCAATCTTGACCATATGGATGCCCCTCAAATGAAGCCGACGCCTCCGTTTAATCGTGAAGTCGAATTTCGCCACGGCGTGCTGGAGCCTGTCGCGAACGGGCTGCGGCGCATCGTTGCGAATAACGCGGGTCCGTTCACGTTCAAAGGCACCAACACCTATGTGATCGGGCAGGGCGATGTCGCTGTGGTTGATCCGGGCCCCGATGACGAGCGGCACCGCATGGCGTTGCTGGGCGCATTGGCGGAGACGGGAGAGCGAATAACCCACATCCTCTTGACGCACGCTCATCCGGATCACAGCCTCGGGATTCCGGCTCTGAAGGCGCTCACGGGGGCGGTGACGATAGGCTTTGGACGCGATCTCGCTGAGGGCGCGCAATCGCCGCGCACGCCCTCAGGCAAGGATTTGATCGATATCCGTTTTCAGCCGGACCGGCGCGTGGCGGATGGCGAAAAGCTGGACCTTGGCAACGTCGTCGTCACGGCTCTGCACACTCCGGGCCACGCGCCGGATCACCTTTGCTTCGCCATGGAGGACGAGAGGATATTGCTGTCAGGCGACCATGTGATGGGCTGGAACACCAGCGTGGTCGCGCCGCCAGAGGGGCATATGGGGGATTATTTCAGGTCGCTCGAAAAGCTTCTGCCGAGGGACGACCTCATTTATTTCCCCGGCCACGGCGGGCGCATTGAGGAGCCCCAACGGCTGGTCAAGGCGTTCATCGTTCATCGCCGGTGGCGCGAGGCTGAGATTATTCAGTGCTTACGCGAGGGCGTTAATACGGTCCGCCGTATTGTTCCCAGAATTTACGCGCAGCTCGACGCCGCTCTGCACGACGCAGCCGCTTTAGCCGTCTACGCTCATATCGAGCGTCTTCACGAGACAGGGCGCGTCCGAAGCTCGGGTCCGTTTGCGATGGACTCTGAGTTCTCTCTGATCGGGAATTAGGCGCGGTCGCTGGCGCGGGCAGCGGTTTGGCCGGATCAACCGAGGACAACTGCGGCGCGTTACCATCGCGAGGCGGCGTTGCGCGCGGCCCGGTATTGCGATCCAGCTCGTCGCGCCAGGCGCGGCTTTTCTTGCTGGTCTCCTGCTTCTTCCGCGCTTTTTTGGCCTGCTCCTCGCGCAGCAGGACAGCTTTCTGCATCTGCTCGCTGGTGTCGATGGCCGCGAGGCGCGTTTTCACCTCGGAGAAGAACTCGCGCACGCGGGTCGCATTTCGCCCCATGTCGTGTTCGCCGTATCGGGAGGATGAGCGAGCGTCGATGCGGGCGCCATCGTCGTTGCCCGCGACGCGCACGACCACATCGTCTGTGAAGCCGAAAATCATCGACTTGTCGACGGCCTCGATGGCGCCCGGGCGTCCGGCCTGAGGCGGCTCCTCGGCGACGATGCGCCAGTTGAGGGTCGTCACAGCCTCTCGAACGGCGGAGAAAGCCTCGGTGGCGGAACGCTTCACGGTCACGGGTTGCAGATCGGGGTAAGCCGCTTGCTGAACCTCGGCAGCCTCACGCTGATAATCCGCCGGATTTGCGCCGGCCTGCCGGACATTGGCGATTTTCTCGAATTTCGGCGGCGACTTCGTGTCTGTGGTGACGTCATGAATGCGCGGAAGCGCCATGAGGCTCGGCAGCGACCACACGGGCAGCGCAAGCAGCAGCGCGCTCACGATTGCGCCTGTTATCGCACGCCCGGCGCCCTTATAGCCCTCACGCCAGATGCCAACGAACGCCGTCAGACCCAGCAGCAGCGCAACGACTGCGCCCGCAACCGCGAGGCCAAACAGTTGCATCGCGACGGGGGTGTTGATTTGCGAAAAGCGGTGCAATGTAAACGTGATCAGGAAC
>JBGSLP010000200.1:0-1870 GCA_041740655.1 Alphaproteobacteria bacterium | reverse complement strand
GGTCGGGCGACGATGCGCGGGCGGCGTCGATGGCGGCGGCAGCGATATCCGCCCGCATCACCATGCCGGGGCCGCCTCCCGCCGGGGTGTCGTCGACCGTGCGATGTCTGTCGTTCGCAAAGCTGCGGAAATCGAGGACGTCGAGCGACCAGACTTTATTCGAAAGCGCTCGACCGGAAAGGCTGGCGGCGAGCGGGCCGGGAAACATTTCCGGCAGCACGGTCAAGACGGTTGCTGTCCAGGCGCGGCGTTGTTGGGTCATGTAGCCACATTCGCCGCGCCCGGTTAAAGGGTCAAGAGGTCAGGCGGCGTTAGCTTCTTGAAGCGCGCCGTGCGTTCGCCATAGCCTGACGGTTCGCCCGGCGAGTGGCCGCCGCGCTGTAACGCCGTGACTTGGAGCTCGTTACGCGTCTGCCCTTGAGGCTTGCTACGCGTCTGCCGTTGAGGCTGGCGACGCGGTTGTTGCGGCGTGCGACCCGCATTTTGCGGCGCTCCGACAGCGACGCCAGCGTCACACCTTTTTTACGACGCGACTTTCCGGCGACGCGAGTGCGTCCACGGTTGCCCACATACTTGCCGTTGCCATACGACAGTACGGAAATGCATACCGGCGCAATGCCGTCCATGCCGAAAATGCGGTTTGCGCCGCGAGAGAGATCGATGATGCGTCCTTTTATAAATGGACCGCGATCGTTGATGCGCACTGTAATCGTGCGCCCGTTGCGTTGGTTTTTGACGAGTACCCGAGTGCCGAACGGTAGAGTTTTATGCGCGGCGCTGATGCCGTCAGCATTATAACGCTCTCCATTGGCCGTTACTTTGCCCTGCCAATAATACGATGCTACACCGCACTCAGCAAACGCGGCGCCAGCACTCAATGACGATACTGCGAATACGATGAGCCTAACGCCATACTTTTTAAATTGGTTCATTACACCTTTACCCGTTGTTAACGAAGGGGCGGGTGAAACTGTCCAATTGTGTCCAGAAAACGGGTTCCGCCTGAATGGCTGCCATGCATAAATGCATAGCTATTAACCGTTCACACGAAAAAGCGAGGCCGTGTACTGACATAACGGGATTTTGAGTCGTGGTTCCGAAAAGTTGAACTGCGACGCTTTTGCACGTTTGTGGCGAGTCTGTTGTGAGGGTGAATGGACGTCGAAAAGTGCGCTGGGAGGCGCTGAAAATGCTCCTCATGGGGCCGAGAGAAGCATTTAAAGGCGGCGGCTGAGCCAGTCCGCTCCCCATTCACAGAGCTGTTTGATGACCGGCCGCATGCTACCGCCGAGCGGCCTCAGGGCGTATTCTACGCGCGGCGGCACTTCTGCATGCACGGTGCGCGAGATCAATCCGGCGCCTTCGAGTTCGCGCAATTGCTTCGTCAACATGCGCTGCGTGATGCCCGACAATTGACGGTGCAACTCGCTGAAGCGGAAGCGCCGGTCCATCAAATGATAGAGGATGACCCCTTTCCACTTGCCGCCAATCATGTCGAGCGTCACCTCGACCGGGCATCTCAACGCCGCCGTATAGCTTTTGTTCAGCTTCTTGTTGAGGGGAATAGCGATATCCATAAGTGTATCTTGTACAGAACTTTGGGGTATTGCCGGAAAGCGTACCAGACGTGATGTTGAAATGGATCGCACAGGAAACAAGTGGAGACATCGCCTATGAAAGCCGTGGGATATTATAAGAGCCTGCCGATCGCCGAAGCTGATGCACTCGTCGATATCGATTTGCCCGAGCCGCAACCGGGAGCGCGCGATCTGCTGGTCGAGGTGCGCGCCATATCGGTCAATCCGGTCGACACGAAAATGCGGATGCGCTCGGAGCCGAAGGACGGCGCGGCGGCGGTGCTTGGCTGGGA
>JBGSLP010000199.1:0-2060 GCA_041740655.1 Alphaproteobacteria bacterium | reverse complement strand
AAGCTTGCTGTCGAGTTCGGCGATCATATACCCAGATTTCTGGCCCATCACAGTCAGAAGCTGATCGCGGGTGCGCCGCAGTTCATCCAGCCGATCGCACGATACGGTCGTGCCGGAAATGCGGCTTAATTCGTCCATGCGGCCGACATTTATTTCGATCTGGCTATTGAATTCATCGAGTTTTGGATCGTCAAGCTGCGCGTCGGCTTTGGCCATAATCTGGGTTTCAGTCCACCCGCGCTGCTGGCCGACGGCGCGGATTTTGGCCATGAACCGCTTCTCGCTGTCGATATTGAGGTTGCGCAGCGTCGTTGCAGCTTCATCAAAAGTCGCAGCCAGGTCTTTGGACGTGCAAACTTTACCCTGAGCCGAGACGGACGCCGGCGCGCCAATAACAGCGGCGGCAATCAAGAATATCGAAGCGATCGAGCGCATGGGAAGCCAGTTCTGCGTTGCGGTTATGTTGTCGCGTAGTCCAGCACGGTGACGAAATTAAGCTGCACTCAACATAATGCCTTACGTCAGAAATCAAACCCCACATCCAATGTTTTCACAGAATGTGTGAGCGCGCCCGAGGAAATCAGGTCGACGCCGGTCTCTGCAATGCCGCGCACGGTGTCGAGCGTCACCCCACCGGACGCCTCCAGTAGCACCCGCGCGCCGGCGCTTTTCCGCATGGCCACCGCTGCGCGCAAATCCTCAAGGCTCATATTGTCGAGGAGGATCACATCCGGTTCTTCGCGGAGCGCGGTCTCCAGTTGCGCGAGCGTATCCACCTCGACCTCAATTTTCACCAGATGCCCGCACGCCGAGCGCGCCATTGCGATCGCTGCCCCGACACCGCCAGCGGCTGCAATATGGTTGTCCTTGATCAAGATCGCGTCAAACAGTCCGAAGCGATGATTGACGCCGCCTCCACATCGCACGGCGTATTTCTCGAACGCGCGAAGGCCCGGCGTCGTCTTGCGCGTGCAGCAGATGCGGGTGGAGGTGTGCGCTATAGCGTCGGCGTAAGCGCGGGTGGCTGTCGCAACGCCCGATAGATGGCCAAGGAAATTCAGAGCCACGCGCTCGCCTGTCAGCAGCGCCCGCGTTTTGCCAGTGACCCGCGCGATGATGGCGCCCTTCGGCACAGCGTCGCCATCTGCCAGCAGCGCATCGAACCGCACATTCCCGTCGAGCTCTCGAAAAGCGGCCTCCGCGAACGCCAGCCCGGCGATCACACCCGCCTGGCGAGCGGCAATCACAGCCTCGATTTGCGCATCCTCGGCAATGATTGCGTTGGTCGTGATATCGCCTGCGAGGCCCAAGTCCTCAGCGAGCGCCGCACGCACCGCGTCGCGCACGAGATGCGGAGGCAGGGGAGAAATCATGGGGCCGAACCTGACATTGCTAACGCAGGAACTGTCGGCGCAAAACGATCCGGCTGTGAGAAAGCAGCCGAGCGCAGCCTTGCCTCTTCGCTCGTCATGAATGTCCGACACGCAACGGTCGCTGTTTGCGGAAAATCGCTTCGGGAATGTCCGCCGCGACTTTCACGCCTCAGGAGAGCGCCAAGCAAAATGAACCGCGCGACGTCCGCCAAACCGCCTAAAGCAGGCGCTGACGCCTCCAGTTTAGCCAAACCTTGCAGCAGCTTATCGCCCGATCGCTCGACGCCAGCATATCGTGTCATGAGAGTCTGCAATCTTGCCGCGGCCTTGTCATTGCGAGGAGCAAGGCGACGAAGCAATCCATCTATTGCGGCGGGTGGATTGCTTCGCTCCGCTAGCAATGACGTGGCGCGGGCAGAAATATCGATCGCCGCGCGTGCGGCCATAACGACGGCCTCAAGCAATGAGTTCGACGCTAGCCGATTTGCGCCGTGCAGACCCGTGCACGCAACCTCGCCGATGGCCCACAAGCCATCCACCGTCGTGCGCCCATGCATATCGGTCGCGACGCCGCCCATGTGATAATGCGCGGCGGGCGCGATGGGAATGAGGTCGTGCTCCGGGTTCCGCCCGGCGCTCATGCATGCCGCGAAAACGGCGGGGAAATCGCGGCTCATGCGCGCGCCA
>JBGSLP010000198.1:0-18147 GCA_041740655.1 Alphaproteobacteria bacterium | reverse complement strand
CTTCATCCCTGATGCTGGCCAGCGTGCTGCGAAGTTCGGCGTCGGCCGCCATGGCGCGATCAAGGGCGGCGTTCTGCGCTGCATCCAGCCGGTTTGTCGCGCGCCACGGCAAAAGCTGTGCCAGACGCTCGCGCTCCTCGTTCGGGTCCAGAGATTTCATGGCCATTTCGCATCTACTCCCGCTGCGCATAGAAGATCGTGCAGCTTTTTCCGCGCATAAAACATGCGGGTTTTGACGGTGTTTTCGGGAACGCTCAGAATCTCGCTGATCTCGGCGATCGATTTCTCGTGGTAATAAACAAGGTCGATGATCTCGCGGTGCTCCGCCGAAAGCTTTTCCATGCAGCGGCGGATCACAGCGCCCTTGTCCGCCTTCAGCGATGTAACCTCGGGCGTATCCGCATCGTCCTCGATGAGCGCTGCATACTCGTCGTCGAGCGGGCTCTCCCGGCGGCGGCGCAGCGTATCGACGGCCTTGTTGTGGGCGATCGAGAACAGCCAGGTCGAGGCCGAGCTACGCCCTTCAAATCTCGATGCATGACGCCAGGCTTCCATAAACACCTCGTTGGTCAGCGCTTCAGCCGCCATCTCGTCACGGACCTGACGCATCGCGAAGCGGTATACGCGAACGCTGTGTTGCGCATAAAGCTGCTTGAACGCCGTCGTATCCTGGGCGGCCACCCGCCGGATCAAGTCTAGATCGGTTTGATGATCCGACATTTGTGAAAGCCTTTCTTCCGGCTTCAAGACATGTGACGGGACGAGCGCCGATAAGGTTCAAGCCTTTACTAAATTTTTGTTGCGCGCGCAGGGCGATAATCAGGCGCTACCGATTTTTATCAGCCAACCCTGAACCTTTCTTGAACTCCCCTCGACCAACGGTCAGCGGCAGAACGCCTGCCCCTTATCAACCAAGAGGAGGATCTCATGCTTACGCCAAGGAGCTTAAACGAATGCAGGCCACGGTGCGCAGTCGGCGCGTGGCGGCCGAGACGATTTATTGCAGCAATTGTTGTTGGGATTGCCGCCGCCTTTGGCGCGCCAGCGCACGCGCAGGTAATGTCCGCTGGCGATGCGGTCGTCACCGGCTTCTCCGGCGTAAAGCCGAGCGAGCAGCCCGTCCCGCCGGGCGGTAGTCCGCTCGACGAATTTTTCATCGACATGCAGGGGGCGTCGGCGCAAATCCTGTCTCTGGCCGCTCCAGGCGGGGCGCCGCAAGGCCAGTTGATCGCCGCACCGCCGAAACTGCAGATCAGGGCTGATCAGGTCGGTCAGGTGTTCGCCATCGGCCTCGATGACGGCATGGGCGGCAAAACGCCGGACATTTATCTCGGCGCCACCTCGGCTTATGGCCTCAATATCGTGCTCCCGGATGCGGACGGCGACGGCGCACCCGAGCGCGTGAAAACCGGCCATCCGAACGCCCAGTTCATGGCGGGCCAGTTTGGGCCAAACGGTGGCCCCGGCTCGATCTGGCAGGTGAATGGCGAGAGCGGGGCGGTCTCGTTGTTCGCAACGCTGCCGGACAACAGCGGCGCGGGCATTGGCGATCTCGTATTCCACAAGGCGAGCCGCCAGTTCTTCGTATCCGATCTCGATAATGGCCTGATTTACCGCCTCGGTGAAAACGGCGCCGTCATCGACAGCTTCGATCATGGCGTGGACGGACGGCCCGCGAAAGGCCTTGCCGCGTTGCCTGACGACGGATCGCAGCTCGACATCAAAAATCCGGCATTCGACAGCGAGAAACCCGACACATGGGGCTACACCCAGAAAGACCGCATGGTGTGGGGCCTCGCTCTGTCGGGCGAGCGCCTGTTCTACGCGGTTGCAGGCGGCCAGCAGGTCTGGTCGATCGGCATCACGCTTGACGGCGCATTTGCTGACGACGCCCGCTGGGAGTTTGACGCGAACGGTCTGCCCGGCGATGGCCCGATCACCGACATGCTGTTCGACGCGGAAGGGCGCTTGACGCTTGCCCAGCGCGGCGCCGCACGCGGTTCCTACGACTATTCGCAGTTTGCGGAGCCGGGGAAATCCGCCGTCGTGCGCTTCCGGTTGGAGACGCCGGACGACCCCGCTACGGAAAGCCGTTGGGAACCCGAGCCGGACGAGTACGCCATCGGCCTGCCGCCGGAGCACACCCAGGCCGAGGGTGGCATCGCGCTCGGCTATGCGCATGACGAAAGCGGCGCCCAGCGCACTGGCGCGTGCAACGTAATGCTGTGGTCGACCGGCCATCGCCTGCGGCCTAGCGAAGACGCGGAGGCAGTCGAGGGCGTGCCGGAAAATGACGTGCACGGTCTGCAAGGCGCCGACGCATCGCTTGTGCGCCCGGAAAATGCGCCGCCCACGCAATCCTACTTCGCCGATTACGATGGCTTTTTCGGCGATGCGGCAAAGTCCGGTCATATGGGCGATGTCGAAATTTGGCAGCCATGCGAGGGCGTTTCGACGCCGAAATATGGCCAACTGCCTCCCGGCTATCTGCCGCCGCTGCTCGATCCGCCCGGCGACTTTCCGCCTGACTGGATTCCGCCCGGTTGGGACTATGAAACCAACCTGCGCCTGAAAAAGTGGTCCGATCCGAAAACCTGCGTGAGCTGGGGCGCCGGCTGGCTGTGCCGTTACCGCGTCCGGATCACCAACACCGGCCCCGATGCGTATTTCGGCCCGATACTCGTCCGCGACTGGCTTCCCGCCGCTCCGGCTGGGGCGGTCATGGGCTTCTCAGGCCCGTGGGCCTGCTGGGCGACGCCTGGTCCTGCCACATATCGCTGCTGGCGGCCCGGCGTTTTCCTAATCCCCGGCGCAAGCGTCGAGTTGACGGCCTTCGCATGGGTGCCGAAGACTTACGACAAGTGCCATCTCACCAATGGTGCGGCTATCGAATGGGCGCCTCCCGGAAGCGTATGGAACAGCAATCCAACCGACGACATTGACTTCGCCTCGGCCGCCATTCCCTCAAAAGAATGCAAACCGGATATTAAGGAAACCGATCTGAAAATTTACAAGGAAGCCGTGATTGACTGCTTCGAGAATAACGGCGGCCTGAGATGCGGTTACAAAATCCGGGTCGAAAATCAGGGGCCGGGCGCATATAACGGCGATATCGTGGTCGAGGACACGATCCCGGCGGGCACGACCGCGATTTTCAGCGGACCCGGAGGCTGGGATGCGTGCCCGAACGTCGGCAACACGCATACCTGCACTTACGCCAACGCCAGCTTACCCAATCCCGGCGACGACATTTCGCTGTTCGTGCGCATCGACCTGTCGAAAGAGCGGGCGAGGCAACTAGGCTGCAAGGTTCGCAACCGGGCCAAAATCGTTGAAGCCCCTGGCGGCAGCGATATGAACACCGACCCGAACAATGACGAGGCTAACGCAATCGCCAATGTTCCGGCCGAAATCTGCGAGGACGGTCCGAAACGCAGGTCAAACCTCAAGATCAAGAAGACCGAGGGCGGCTTAGGAATGGGCTGCCAAATTGGCGGTGGCGTTGACTGGTGCCATGTGTTCAAGATTACGGTTACGAACACCGGTCCGAATACCTTCAACGGCGTCATCAAGGTGACGGACATTGCGCCAGCCGGCTTGACGGTTGGCGCCAACGGCCCCGGTTGGGCCTGCGCAGGCGCAACCTGCATCACCAACCCGGCGGTGAGTTTGCAGAAAAATCCGCCATCCGCCGACGAAGCCTCGTTCAGCGTGGTCGTCAGCGGAACGGCTGATCAGGCGAAAGCGCTGAACTGCAAACTGACCAACAAGGCACGGATCGATGCGCCGCTCGGCGCGCCGAGAAACATCCTTGCAGGCGACGATGCGGATCAGATCACTGTCGATCTGCCGGAGAAGTTCTGCAAGCAACCTGCAAGCAACCTGAAGATCGAGAAAATCGCCAGCCCGAAACTGTGCGAAAAGGCTGGCGACGGCTGGTGGTGCACATACCAGATCCGCGTCATCAACACCGGCCCAGGCGAATACAACGCCCCTATCGAAGTGGAGGAGGCGCTGCCCGCCCAACCGGAGGATGCGACATGGAACGCACCCTGGACCTGCGAAGGCATGGGCGGCGGCGGAGGCGCGATCTGCAAGCACCCCATCACCACTATCGCGGTAAACGCCTCGAAAATTCTGACCCTGAAGGTCAAATTCTCGAACGAGGTCGTGAAGGAAAAAGGGTGCAAATTGCCGAACGTCGCGAAAATCAAGCGGCCCGCCCCCGGAAGTCCAAAAAACACGAACCCCGGCGATGACATTGCTGGAGACTCTGCGCTCGTGCCCGAGGAGTTCTGCGCAAAGGAGCCTGCAAACCTGGAGCTCAAGAAATATGGAGCGCAGCCGCAGTGCAATATCGAAGGCGGCAAATGGCGTTGCCCATATGCCGTGATCGTCAAGAACACCGGCCCCGGCGTTTATAGCGGCAAGGTTGTCGTCAAGGATTGGCTGCCCGCCAATGCCGCCGGCGCGACCATGACGGTGCAGGCTCCGTGGACGTGCGTCGGCGCGGCGCCGTCCATTACCTGCACGCATCCGCACGTGGACATTCCGTCATCCCAGCAGGTTGTGATGCCTGTGGAGGTGCTGGTAACGCCCAGCGCGAATGCGGGCTGCTCGCTGCTCAACACCGCGCGCATCCTCGAGGCGCCGGGCGGTTCCTTGCAGAACCAGAACGCGGGCGACGACCAGCACTCGGCGTCGCTCGACTTCCCGCCGATCTTTGCCGCCGGCCAGGCATTCTGCCATACGCCCGTACCGGCCCAGCCATGCCCTCCCGGCTTCAAATGGGATGGCGAACGCTGCGACCGGCCGGTCAAGGATCGGGAATGCCCACGCGGCTGGACCGATACGCCGGTCAAGGGCAAATGCTGCCCTCCGGGCAAGCCGTGGAATTCGCGAACCCGCGAATGCGGACGCGAAGACACGCCACCACCACCGCCGCCCACACTCGTCTGCCCGCCTTACACCACAGGCAGCTATCCAAACTGCCGCCCGGTCGTGGGCCAATGCAGGCCAGGGTTTGTCGGCACGCCGCCGAACTGCCGCAGAGTGCCTGATCCAACATGCCCGGCGGGCACAAGGGGCCGGTATCCGGACTGCAAGACCATCGTTAAGCGCTGCCCGGATGGTTATGTCGGACGGTTCCCGAACTGCCGGAAGCGGCCAGTTGTGAACTGCCCGGTAGGCACCACCGGCAAATATCCGAAGTGCAAGCCAATCGTGCGCAAGTGCCCGAAGGGTTATATCGGACGCGTTCCAAACTGCCGGAAGATCGTTGTCGATCCTCCGCGTTGCCGGAAGGGCTTCGTCGGCAGACCGCCGAACTGCCGCCGCATTGTAACCCCGCCGAAGGTGTGCCCTCCAGGAACGATCGGGCGGCCGCCCCGTTGCCGCCGGGTTGAACGGCCCGGTCGCTTCGATCCGCGGAAATTCCGCTCACAAAGGGGGGGTCCGCAGCGGTTCACCCCCCGGCGGGCCACGCCGCGGCCAGGTCCGCTAGGATTTTATGAACGCAAGCTCCGGCGCGGCTAACCCCGCGCCGTTTTTTGCGTGGTAATCGCGGCTGAAAGCCACTTTTGGAGATTGAAGTGGTCAAACGAAACGCTAACGTGACAAAAAGCTTCTCGCTAAAGAGCGCCTTGCGGGAGTAGTGTTCAAACTCCCACTTCAGGAATGCTGCAACGGGGGCCGTCATGGACCTTTTCGACGCTTTGACACTGGCGCGAATTCAATTCGCTTTCACGGTCAGCTTCCACATCATTTTCCCCGCGTTCTCCATAGGCCTCGCCAGCTACCTTGCCGTGCTGAACGGTCTCTATCTCTGGAAAAAGCGCCCCGTCTTTCTCGATCTCTTCAACTACTGGAAAAAGATATTCGCCATTGCGTTCGGCATGGGCGTCGTCTCCGGCATTGTCATGAGCTATCAGTTCGGCACGAACTGGAGCGTTTTCTCCGATAAAGTCGGCCCGGTCCTCGGCCCGCTGATGGGCTATGAGGTTTTATCCGCCTTCTTTCTGGAGGCAGGGTTCCTCGGCGTCATGCTGTTCGGGCGTGAGCGGGTCGGGCCGAAACTGCATTTTTTCGCGACGCTGATGGTCGCGTTCGGCACTTTCATGTCGGCGTTCTGGATATTGTCGGTGAATAGCTGGATGCATACGCCGGCGGGCTACGCCATCAACGAGGCGGGGCAGTTCATCGCCACGGACTGGTGGGCGGTGGTCTTCAATCCATCATTCCCGTACCGGCTGGTGCACATGCTTCTGGCCGCGTATCTGACAACCGCCTTTGTCGTAGGCGCAGTCGGCGCGCTGCATCTCCTTCGCGACAAGACCAACGACGCCGCGCGCGTCATGTTCTCGATGGCGATGTGGATGGCGGCCATCGTCGCGCCCATGCAAATTCTGGCGGGCGATTTTCACGGCATCAACACACTCGAGCACCAGCCAGCCAAGATCATGGCGATGGAGGGGCACTATCAAAGCCATCCCGAGGGAGCGCCGCTCATCCTGTTCGGCATTCCTAATCCGGCTGAAAAGCGCATCGACTACGCGATCCAGATCCCCACACTGTCCTCGCTCATTCTGAAGCACGATCTGAACGCGCCGATGGCGGGTCTGGACACCATCCCCGACGACAAGGAGCCTCCGGTCGCCATCGTGTTCTGGAGCTTCCGCATTATGGTGGCCATCGGCTTCGCGATGCTGGGCCTTGGCGCGTGGAGCCTGTGGCTGCGTTATCGAGGCCAGCTGTACGATGCGCCCTTGATGCACCGCGCAGCGATCCTGCTTGGGCCGTCCGGGTTCGTCGCGGTGCTCGCCGGGTGGATCACGACGGAGGTCGGACGCCAGCCCTACACGGTTTATGGCCTGCTGACGACGGCGCAATCGGTCTCGCCCATCGACGCGGCAGCCGTTGGCGCATCCCTGATCGCATTCATCGTCGTGTATTTTGCATTGTTCGGGGCGGGTACTTTTTACATCCTGCGCCTCATGAACAAGCCGCCGGAGCCGCACGAAAGCGGGCTCGATCCGGACAAGCCGATCCGGGCGGGCGGCATCATGCCTGCTCCTGCGATGGAAACAGATGGCTCGATATATGATGGCGACAAGTCGCCATCACCGGCAGAGTGATGCTAACTGAACCAGCGAAAGAGCAATCATGACGTTCGATCTTCCATTCATCTGGGCCGGTCTGATCGCATTCGCGGTGCTTGCCTACGTCATCCTCGACGGCTTCGACCTCGGCATCGGCATCCTCTTTCCGTTCGTTAAGGGCGAGAAGAACCGCGACGAGATGATGAATTCCGTCGCGCCGGTCTGGGACGGCAACGAGACGTGGCTGGTGCTCGGCGGCGGAGGGCTTTTCGCCGTTTTTCCTCTGGCGTACGCGATCATCATGCCCGCGCTTTACGCGCCGATCATCATCATGCTGCTCGGGCTTATCTTTCGCGGCGTCGCGTTTGAATTCCGCTGGCGGACGAAACGCGGCCAGTTTCTCTGGGACTGGGCGTTTGCGGGCGGCTCCACCATCGCGACGTTCGCGCAAGGGGTGGCGCTCGGCGCGCTGGTGCAGGGCATTCCGGTTGCAAACCGCGCCTATGCCGGCGGCTGGTGGGACTGGCTGACGCCGTTTAGCCTTTTGACCGGCGCGGCGCTCGTCGTTGGCTATGCGCTTCTCGGGGCGACGTGGCTGATCATGAAGACGGAAAACGAGGTGCAGAACAAGGCGTATGACATGGCCTACTGGCTGGCGCCTGCAACGCTCGGGGCGATCGGCCTTGTCAGCCTTTGGACGCCGCTCCTGAACGACGTTTACATGGAGCGCTGGTTCGGCTGGCCGCAAATCCTGCTCGGCGCGCTCGTGCCCGCACTTGTTCTGGTGGCGACATTCGTTCTCTGGCGCGGATTGCAGGAGCGGCGCGAGGTCAGCCCGTTCCTCGCCTCGCTCAGTCTTTTTGTCCTCTCGTTCGTCGGGCTGGGGATCAGCTTTTACCCGCATATCGTGCCGAACAGCGTGACGATCTGGGACGCGGCGGCGCCCGACAACAGCCTTGCCTTTTTGCTCGTCGGCGCGGCGGTGCTCATTCCGCTCATTCTCGCCTATACGGCTTATTCCTACTGGGTGTTTCGCGGCAAGGTGAACTCAGCGGGAGGAGGATACCACTGATGCGGCATCACGCGCCGGAGAGGTCTGCGAACCCAAAGGAGCCCGAGCCGTGGTGGCGGCGGATCATGTGGTTCGCCCTCATATGGGCGATGAGCGTTGCGGCGCTTGGCGTCGTTGGCTACGGGATCAAACTGATGCTCCGATAGGCGCATCTAGAAACCGGCCGCGGCGCCATCGCTTCGCGGGTCTGACGCGCCTTCAATCAGCCCGGCCTTGTCGCCCGACCTGTGCAGAACGAGCGCCCCGGCGTGCCCCATGGCCTCCTCGAACGGCCCGACAGGCTCGATGTCATGGCCCGCCGCGCGAAGCTGGCCGATCACTTCCGGCGTAAAGCGGTTCTCGATGCGCAGATTGGCGGCCTCGGCGCCCCACGTCCGCCCCAACAACCAGCGCGGCGCCGTGATTGCAGCCTGCAAATCCTGCCCATACATGACATGCCGTGCATAAACGGCCGCCTGTGTCTGCGGCTGGCCTTCGCCGCCCATCGTGCCGTAGGGCATGATGCGCCCATCGTTGAGCAGGGCCATCGCAGGCTGGATCGTGTGGAACGGGCGGCGATGCGGCCTCAGCGCGTTTTGCTTCGACGCATCGAGGCTGAAGCTGATGCCGCGGTTCTGCCAGAGAACCCCGGTTGTTGGCAGCACGACGCCGGAGCCGAACTCCCAGTAAACGCTCTGGATGAAGCTGACCGCGCGGCCTTGCCCGTCGATGGCGCCGAGCCAGACCGTATCGCCGCTCTGCGCCTGTTGAGGCCAGGGAAGGGCGCGCGCGGCATCGACTCGGCCCGCCAGCGCATCGAGCGCTTTCGGCTCCAGATAGCTTCGCGGATCGACGGTCATATAGGCGGGGTCGGTGACATGGGCGTCGCGCACGAGGAACGCCTGCTTCGTCGCCTCGACCATCCGATGCACGAAATCGAATGTCTCCGCTTCGCCCGGCGCGACGCGGTCGAACAGCCCCAAGATCATCATCGAGGCCAGCCCCTGCGTTGGCGGCGGCATGCCATAGGCCCGACCGTGGCGCAGATCGACAGCGAGCGGCTCCACGTTCAGGGCGCGATGCCGCTCGAAATCATCGAGCCGTAGGGGGCTTCCGGTCGCTTCCAGTTCGGACGCCATCTGACGGGCGAGCCCGCCTCGATAAAAATCGTCAAGGCCGCTGCGCGCGAGTTCATCGAGGGTCGCGGCGAGGGCCGGGTTGCGGAAGGTCGCGCCTTGCTCTGGGGGGGTGCTGCCCGGCAAGTAAGTGCCTGCAAAACCGCTTACGGGTTCCAGTTCGCTCCGTTTGACGGCGGAGTTACGCGCCTGCGTTTCCGTGACCGGGAAGCCGTTGCGGGCATAGTCGATGGCGTGCTCGAAAAGCCGCGATAATGGCAGTCGCCCGCCCCAGCTACGACTTTTCTCAAAGGCGGCCTGCCAGCCTGAGATTGCGCCCGCCATGGTGAGCGCGGCGAGCGGCCCTCGCGATGGAATAGCGCTGGCGTGGCCCTGCTGGGCGTAAAAATCGGTGGTTGCGAGACCGGCGGCGGCGCCGCATGCGTCGATCCCGGCAGGCGGTTGCCCGCTCTGGCTGATCAGCCAGAAATTGTCGCCGCCCAGCGCGTTCATGTGCGGATAAACGACTGCAATAGTCGCCGCCGCCGCGATCATCGCCTCGATCGCATCGCCGCCCTCACGCAGCACCGACAGCCCGGCCTCCGCCGCCAGATGGTGAGGCGCCACAACCATTCCGCGTCGGGCCATTTTTGATTGCAGCATGAAACCGTCCTTGATTGATACCGCGTGAGTTTGACGGCTCATTCCTCCGGACGCCAGAGCCATTTCCACACGGCTGTGAATTTTTCTGTTCATTTTTTGTTCTTGGTCGTCGCGTGGTGAGGCTTTTCGCTATAATGCGATGCCTGTTGCGATTCGCGGCGGGTGAAGTTCGCGAAGTCAAAAGGAGTGCACCCTTGAGCAGCCAGAGCATCACCTGTCCGAGTTGCAAAACCGCTTTCAACCTCGACGAGTCGCTTGCGGCGCCCCTGCTGGCCGCGACGCGCACGGAGTTCGAGCGCAAGCTCGCCGCCAAGGACGCCGACGTTGCCGCGCGAGAGGCCGCCATTCAGAAGCAGAAAGCGGAACTCGCCAATCAGCAATCGGCGCTTGATGAACAGGTCGCGGCGAAAGTGGCGACCGAGCGCGCGAAAATCGCCGCCGAGGAAGGCAGGAAGGCGCGGATGCTGCTCGAAACCGACCTCAGCGAAAAATCGAGGCAGCTCGCCGATCTGGCCGAGGTGATCAAGGCGCGCGACGCCAAACTCCAGGAGGCGCAGCAGGCCCAGGCCGATCTTCTGAAAAAGCAGCGCGAACTGGACGATGCGCGGCGCGAGTTCGAGGTCACCATCGAGAAGCGCGTGCAGGACTCGCTGGTCGAGGTTCGCGACAAGGCGAGGCAGGAAGCCGAAGGCGCTCTGCGGCTGAAGGTGACCGAGAAGGAGACGCAGATCGCCGCCATGCAGCGCCAGATCGAGGATTTGAAGCGCCGCGCCGAGCAGGGATCGCAGCAGTTGCAGGGCGAGGCACAGGAAATCGAGCTTGAGGCGCTGCTGCGCTCGCGGTTTCCGCATGACAGCATCGAGCCGGTGGGCAAGGGCGAGTTTGGCGGCGATGTGCTGCAACGTGTGGTCACGCCGTTCGGCCAGCCGTGCGGCACGATTCTGTGGGAGTGCAAACGCACGAAGAACTGGGTGGACGGCTGGCTGCCGAAACTGCGCGATAATCAGCGCGCCGCCAAGGCCGACATCGCGTTGCTGATCTCGCATGCGCTGCCGAAAGGCGTTACGACGCTGGATCTCGTCGATGGCGTCTGGGTGGCCGATGTACATTGCGCCATTCCCGTCGCCATCGCGCTCCGGCAGTCGCTGATCGAGATCGCCGCCGCGCGCAAGAGCGTGGATGGCCAGCAGACCAAGATGGAGATGGTTTACCAGTATCTCACCGGTCCGCGGTTCCGTCATCGCGTCGAGGCGATCGTGGAGCGGTTCCGCGCCATGGAGGAGGATCTCGCGCGCGAGCGGACCATGATGACCAAGCAGTGGGCCAAGCGCGAGGGGCATATCCGCATCGTCATCGAGGCGACTGCAGGCATGTATGGCGACCTTCAGGGGATCGCGGGCAGTGCGCTGCAGGAGATCGACAGCCTTGACGTTCCCATGCTCGAATCGCTGTCGTCGGATCAGGCTTGAGGCCCGCCGCCCATGACGCCTGCCAAAACTTAAATCAAGTAATTGCCTAAATCGTAGCCACACTGCGAGTGCGCTGCATTTCTGGGCGCGATGAGGGCGGCAGGGCGGAGACAATCCAGCCCGCAGCATCCGGCACGAGGCTTGCACAATGCCAAGAGTGCAGCGCGTCTAGGGTTCCGGCCATTCCATCATGGCGCTGGTCCAAGAGACGCAAGCCGGGCGGATCGTCCGGGGACACGGCGGGCCAAAATCCCGGGAGGTGCACAAAGGTTTGCAGAGCGCAAACCGCTCCCGGTCATGCGCTCCTCAACCTTTCATAATTTGCTGGCGCATTTTCCAACGGCAAGGCGGTTTCACATCGCCGGGGAATGCACCGAGGGAGCCGCGCTCGCGGCGAAACGGATAGGAGACGCCAATGGCTCGCATACTCGCCCGAAGTCTTTTCATCGCACTCACGCTCTTCTCATTTCAGGCGCACGCCGCCGCCAAAAAAGAATTCAAGGTCTGCTGGT
Organism: Alphaproteobacteria bacterium; assembly: GCA_041740655.1. Lineage (GTDB taxonomy): Bacteria > Pseudomonadota > Alphaproteobacteria > Rhizobiales > Rhodomicrobiaceae > JAWXCE01. The sequence goes on along the minus strand of JBGSLP010000198.1, from coordinate 6,240 downwards.
CGATTTACGCCGGCTGGATGCCATGGGGCTATCTGCAGGATAGCGGCATCATGAAAAAGTGGGCCGATAAATACGGCATCAAGGTCGATATCGTCCGCATCAACGATTATGTGGAGTCCATCAACCAGTATACGGCAGGCGCTTATGACGGCTGCTCGATGACCAACATGGATGCGCTCGCCATCCCGGCAGGCGGTGGCGTCGATACGACAGCGCTCATCGTCGGCGATTTCTCCAACGGCAATGACGGCATCGTGCTGAAAGGCAAGGAAACGCTGGCCGACATCAAGGGCCAGAAGGTCAATATGGTCGAGCTGTCGGTGTCGCATTATCTGCTGGCGCGGGCGCTCGAAACCGTCGGGCTGTCGGAGAAAGACCTGACGTTCGTTAACACATCGGACGCCGACTTGGTCGCCGCCTACGCCTCGGCGGATGTGACCGCCGCCGTCACGTGGAACCCGCTGCTGTCCGAAATCGCGGCGATGCCCGGCTCCAAGGAAGTCTTCAACTCCTCGAAAATCCCCGGCGAAATCATCGACCTCATGGTGGTGAACACCGACACGCTGAAAGATAACCCCGCATTCGGCAAGGCGCTTGTCGGCGCGTGGTATGAAATTCTCGGAATCATGTCCAAATCGGATGAGGCGGGCACCAAAGCGAAGCAGGCGATGGCGGAAGCCTCCGGCACCGACCTGAAAGGCTTCGAGGCCCAGCTGGCGAGCACGGCAATGTTCTACAAACCCGCCGACGCCGTCGCCTTCACCAAAGACGCGAAACTGCTCGAAACCCAGAAGTTCGTCGCCAAGTTCCTGTTCGAGAAAGGGATTCTCGGCCAGGGCGCAACGAGCCCCGACGCGGTCGGCATGGAGTTTCCGGGCGGCAAAACAATTGGCGACAAGGCCAAGATCAAGCTACGCTTTGATCCGACCTATACCGAGATGGCGGCGGCCGGAAAACTTTAGGCTCGCAGTGACGCTCAACTGAAGAGCAAAAAACTCTATGCGTCTCATCAACCAGAAGCCCGGCAGAGGGGAGAGCATCGTTCTAGGCGCGCTCCCTTTTGTCTTGCTTCTGGTCGCCTATCAGATCGGCAGCAGCATACGGCTTGCGGAAAACCCCGGCGACAAGCTGCTGCCGTCGTTCTGGTCGATGGGCGCCGCGTTCTGGCAGATCGCGTTCACGCCGGAGCAGCGCAGCGGCAACTATCTCCTCTGGCTCGACACCGCCTCGAGCCTTTATCGCCTCGCCGTGGGCATGACCATTTCGGCGCTTATCGCCCTCAGCGTCGGCATCATCATCGGGTTCATCCCGCGCGCCCGGGCCATGTTCGCACCGTTCGTATCGGCCATTTCGCTTATTCCGCCGATCACGGTGCTGCCGATCCTTTTCATCATTTTCGGGCTGGAGGAAGCCTCCAAAATCATGCTGATCATTGTCGGAACAGCGCCCGTCATGATCCGCAGCCTCGCGCAATCGGTGGCCGAAATTCCGAGCGAGCAGATCATCAAGGCCGAAACGCTCGGCGCCTCGACATGGCAGATGATCGTGCGCATCGTGTTGCCGCAGACGTTGCCGAAACTCATCACGGCGGTCCGGCTGGGGCTTGTTCCAGCGTGGATTTTCCTTATCTCGGCGGAAGCCATCGCCTCCACGAGCGGCCTCGGATACCGGATTTTCCTCGTGCGCCGCTATCTCGCGATGGACGTGATTTTGCCCTATGTGGTCTGGATCACGCTGATTGCCTTCGCGCTCGACCGGCTGTTGTATCTATACTCCAGGCGTCAGTACAAATGGGCGCATCTGGGGAGTGGCGCGCTATGAGCTACGTCGAGGTGAACAATGTGGCGGTCAGCTATGGCGATGTGCGCATTCTGGAGCGCGTTTCGATAACGGTCGATAAGGGCGCTTTCTGCACCATTGTCGGCGCCTCGGGCTGCGGGAAATCGACGTTTCTGCGCCTGCTGCTGGGGCAGGAACGGCCCCTCAAGGGGCGGATTTCCATCGACGGCAAGATAATCGCGCCAGAACCGACGCCCGAGCGCGGCATCGTTTTCCAGCGCTATTCGGTCTTCCCCCATATGACAGTCGCCGAAAACCTGATCCTCGCAGCGGAGTTCGAGAACTCGATGCTGACCGGCCGCCTTTTCTTCGGCGCTCGCAGGAAGGCCCTCGCCAATGCCGAGGCGACCTTGCAGAAAATCGGCCTCGGCCATGCCCGCGATCTCTATCCAAGCCAGTTGTCCGGCGGCATGCAGCAAAGGCTCGCCATCGCGCAGGCGCTCATGAAAAAGCCGAAGGTGCTGCTTATGGATGAGCCGTTCGGCGCCCTCGACCCCGGCATCCGCGCCGACATGCACGATCTTCTGTTGAACATCTGGCGCGAAACGGGCATGACCATTTTCATGGTGACGCATGACATAACCGAAGCGTTCAAGCTGGGCACCCGGCTGATAGTATTCGACAAAATTCGCCACGATCCACATGCGCCGAGCGCCTATGGCGCGACCATCACCTACGATATCGCCCTCAAGAATGGCAGGCACGCGGGGCTTTTAACACCCGTTCTCGGCGGCCCGCCCGCGACCATAAATGGAGTTGCAGCCCATGTTTAACACCCCACAACGAGGCGCGCGCCGCGCCGGGCTTGCCGCGCGCCCGGAACGCAGGCGACGGCATCACCCGGATTTCAACGCCAAGGAAACGCAAGGGTGGAAGGCGCTCGACGCGGAAGGCAAGCTGTCTGAGGATGGCTGGCGACGCGAGCAGCAATGGGCGCTCGACATGGGGCTGCCCGGCGCGGAGTGCCTCACCGACAAGTCGATCCCCACCTTCGCGCGCGGCGAGCTTCCGCATTTTGCTGGCATCAACACGTTCCTGAAGGCGCCCTACGTCGAAAATGTCCGCGATGTCGCAAAATACGACGCGGCCGTGATCGGCATCCCGTTCGATAGCGGCACCACCTACCGCCCCGGCACACGCTTTGGGCCGCAGGGCATACGCCGCATCTCGGCGCTATATACGCCATACAACTACGAGATGGGCGTCGATTTGCGCGAGCAGATGACGCTGTGCGACGCCGGCGATGTGTTCACCATCCCCGCCAACTTAGAGAAAAGCTTCGACCAGATCACGCGCGGCGTGGCCCATGTGGCCTCGTCCGGCGCGCTGCCTGTCATGCTGGGCGGCGACCACTCCATCGGCTTCCCCTGCGTGCGCGGCATTGCGCAGTGCACCTCCAAGCGCATCGGAATCATCCATTTCGACCGCCATATCGACATTCAGGAGAAAGACCTCGACGAGCGCATGCACACGACGCCGTGGTTTTGGGCGACAAACCTGCCGAACGTGCCCGCAACCAACCTCGTGCAACTTGGCATCGGCGGCTGGCAGGTGCCGCGCTACGGCGTGTCCGAGGCCCGCAAGCGCAATACGAACGTGCTGACCATCGCCGATATCGAGAAGCTGGGGCTGGAGAAAACCGCCGAAATCGCGCTGGAGCTGGCTTGGAAGGATGCTGACGCGGTTTATATCTCGTTTGACGTGGACAGCATCGACTGCGGCTTCGTGCCGGGCACTGGCTGGCCGGAGCCGGGCGGTTTCCTGCCGCGCGAGGCGCTGAAAATCCTAGGGCTGGTCGCGGCGGAGGGGCTGTGCGGCCTGGAGGTCGTCGAGGTTTCGCCGCCTTACGACACCTCGGACATCACCGCGCTGTTCGGCGTGCGCGTGGTTGTCGAGGCGCTCGGCTCGATGGTGGCGGCGGGCAAGCTTGGCAGCCATAAGCACATCATCGACAAGCCGGTGATTTACTGAGACATCGCAAAAGAGCTTAATTGTGGCTTCTTTATTATTGCTAATAATTGTAATTAGTTTTGTGGTTGGGCAGTTTGTAGTGTTTTCCGGCCAGGGACTAAAAGGGATAGTCGCAATTGCTGTCGTGGAAATTATACTGGTGTTTACTGCCGGTAGGATTTTCTGGACTTTGTACGAACCAACATTGTCAGATGAAGGGCCGGCACACAGCGAGTGGGTGGCTTTCACGCTTATTTGGCAGTTTGCGCCCCTGTGCATCATTGTGTTTTTTATGCTCACTTTTTTCACGATACGACTTTGGAGAAAACTAAACGCTTAAAACCGCAGTATGGGTTTCGCCAAGATGCGGCCAAATAGGAAACCGAATGCATCGCGATCACGGCCATTCACACGATCATCCGCACGGGCATGATCACGACCACGATCACGCGGCGCCCGGCCCGGGCCACAATTCGCCGCGCCGCGCCGTGCAGTGGCAGACGCCTCACGATCCGCATGCGCAGACGCCCGAGCCACGCCAGCCGGAGCCGGATTTCGATCTCATTGAGGCAGCGTTTATCGACGGTTTTGCCCGGGCGGATGACCCGACCAGCTTCCTGCGCCTCGCCCGCGTGCCGTTCGCGGGGAAATCCACGGATGGGGCGACCCTCAATCTGCTGCGCGTCGAGACGGAGGACGCTGTGGATGTCGGCTCGATCACGCCGCATCTCGGGGGCGGCTCTATGAGCTACAAACCGCTGCCTGCGAAAATGGCCTCGCGCCGCCGCCGCCTCGCCTTCATCTATTTCGACGGGAAGGGCGCCCGCCGCCTGACCTTCGCCGAAGTGTTGGCGCTTGATTCATAGCGTTATTTATCGCTCGTCATTGCGCGGAGCGAAGCGACGCGGCAATCCACTCAGGCTGTAAGCCATGGATTGCTTCGCTCTGCTCGCAATGACGACATGCTGAACCGCAGGACGCATTATACCGTGAAGCCGCCCGCGCGCTCGATGAAGGCGGCGATCTCGTCGACGCCTTCGCCGCGCCGGAGGCTGGCGAAAACGAACGGCTTGCCCCCACGCATCCGTTTCGTGTCCGCCTCCATAACCTCCAGCCGCACGCCGACATGGGGTGCCAGATCAGTCTTGTTGATGACGAGCAGGTCAGATTTCGTGATCCCCGGCCCGCCCTTGCGCGGGATTTCCTCGCCCTGCGCCACGTCGATCATGTAGATCGTCAAATCCGCCAGTTCGGGCGAGAAGGTGGCGGCGAGATTATCCCCGCCGGACTCGATCAGGATTATGTCAAGCGCCGGGAAGCGCCTCCGCATCGTCGCGATGGCCTGCAGATTGATCGAGCAGTCCTCGCGGATGGCGGTATGCGGGCACCCGCCGGTTTCGACGCCCATGATGCGCTCCAGCGGCAGCGCCTGCGCCCGCATCAGGATTTCGGCGTCCTCGCGCGTGTAGATATCGTTGGTGATGACGCACATGTCTAAGCGGTCGCGAAAGCGCTTGCAGAGCGCCTCGGTCAGCGCGGTCTTGCCGGAGCCGACCGGGCCACCGATGCCAATGCGGAGCGGTCCATGCGGGCTTTTGCGTGCGCTCATGTGCGGAACAGCCTTGAATATTGGGTCTCGTGGTGGATCGAGGCGAGGTCGGCGGCGAATGTGTACGTGCCGATCTCATCCAGATCGCAAGGGGCAACGGCGACGGCGTGGATGTCCGGCAGCAGGGCGGCGATGATGCGCTGGCCGTCGGTTTGCCCGATAACGCCGAGGCGGATTGCGGCGGATGCCTGGCTTGATACGAAAGCGAGGGTGTAAGCTTCCAGCGTCAGCGTAAGGTCGAGTTTGTGAGCCGCCGCCGCGATGCCGACGGCCGCAGGGTAGGTCAGTGCGTCGATGGTTGCGGCCGCGGCCAGTGTCGGCATGGGCCACGAGGCTGAAATTGCGTCCATGAAGGATCGCCCGAGGGTGGTCGTCTCAAGATAGCGTTCGGCGGATGGTTGCAGCGCGGCGCTGAACTCGGCGATTTCGGCGACCGGTTGCGTGCGCTCTCCCCGCATCGCCTGCCACGTTGCGGCAATGATCGCTGCATCGGCCCGCGCCGAGCCATGGCGCAGAAGGCTCGCGATCCAGCCTTGCAGGGTCTCCCGATCACGAACCGCGCTCGCTTCAACAGCGAATTCCAACCCGTGGCTATAGGCGAAACCGCCGATCGGAAAGGCGGGCGAAAACCATGTCTGGAGCAGCGCGCGCTGGAGTGCGTCATGCGCCACCGGCAAATTCGTGGTCGGCAGGGGCGCGTTCATTCGCCGCCGGAGTGGTTGTGGGCGCCGTGATGGTGATGGCCGTGGGAGCGATGCCCGCCATAAGCGCCGCCTTCCGGATCGAACGGGCGCGTCACATCCTGCGTCTGCGCGCCAAGCCCGCGCACCAGATCGCCTAGC
>JBGSLP010000197.1:0-9531 GCA_041740655.1 Alphaproteobacteria bacterium | reverse complement strand
GGCCTCACCACGCTGCACGCCAACTCCGCGCGCGCCGCGCTCGATCGGCTCGAGCAGCTGACCCTCGAGGCCGTCGCCGTTCCGCCCCGCACGCTTATCGCGGAGGCGATCGACATCATCGTTTTCCTGAGCGGCCGTCACGCCGCTCGAAAGGTTGAAGCCATCGCGCGCATCGACGGCCTTGATGCCGATGGCGGCTATACGGTTCGATTCCTACCCGAGGCCGCCGTCGCTTGACGCTAAGCGCCAACAATTGCGCGCCTGTTGTTAGATCGAATCGAAGGCAAACGCTTCCGGTGACGCCCTTCATGCGGGGAGGATGAAGGATTAGCCCGGCGCGGGCGCAGACGCTGCAAGCCCCAGCCCGCGCCATACCTAGCTACCCGACACGAGCGACCGGAGAAACCCGTGTCGGGGCTATGCGCGCTGGCCCTCTCCGCCGGGCGGGCGCCCAACCTCCGCCCCCGCATTGAGGGGCGTCATTCACGGAGGTTCTATCCATGTCGCTTATCACTGAAGCTCAAGCCCGCGCGCTTCTTGTTAACGGCCTCGCTGCGCGGCGCGAGCCCAATTTCGATCCCTATCCACTCGTCAAACTAACCGCTTCCTGGATCGATACAGTCTGGCTGCTATCCGACGCCATGCCAGAAGACCCCGACTATGTCTTTGCCTTGCGCCTCGTCAGCGGCGGATCGCCGGATCTGCATTATGTCTATCTCAGCAAGCTCGCTCTCATGCGCGGCCCGAACAACGAAATGGTTGAATGCGACGAAGGCTTCGTCGCCGACAGAACGCTTGCCGCCTACATTGAGGACGCTATGAAAAAACCCTTGGCATAGCCGCTCGAACTGGGACCGTCGGCCCGTCCGGCGGTTCTTAATACGTCGCATCACAGAATATCAATGCGACTCGTTGAGAAAGATGCACCGACGGCGCTAAATCGCAAATTGGCGGTCGTTTGGGCGGTGCCCGCTAGCCATCAGTTCCCGGGTTCAATACCGGCTTGCGTCTTATCTCCTATCCGAGCACTAAAGCGTCGGAACCTCGTATTGTAAAACGAACCCCTGCGATGTCGGTCACAAGAAACAACCACTACGTCCCACAATGGTATCAGGAAGGGTTCTTCGAGCCCGGCCGGAAGTCGCTCGCCTATGTCGACATGACCCCGGATCAGAAAGTCCTACCCGACGGGCGCGTGATCACCCAGAACGGCGCGTGGAGTGACACGCCGACCTCCAGGGCGTTCTTTCAGACGGATTTGTATTCGACATTTTTTGGCACGTCCGTCAACGACGAGATCGAGCGCCGCCTCTTCGGCGATGTCGATACCAGGGGCTCGCAAGCCGTCCGCGCCTTCATAGGCACGGACATGCGCGAATGGCACGACCATTTCCAAGACTTCTTCGACTTTCTCGATATCCAGAAAATCCGCACGCCGAAGGGTTTGGCCTGGCTCAAGGCACAATATCCCGCCCTCACGCAGAACGAACTGATGTTCGAGATGCAGGGCATCCGCATGCTCCATTGCGCGATCTGGGTCGGCGGCGTACGCGAGATTGTTTCTGCCGAAGAGTCTGACGTGAAGTTCATTACGAGCGACCATCCCGTGACGATCTACAACCACGCGGTCCCTCCCACGGATGGCGCGTGCGCATACCCGCTTGATCCCGGAATAGCGCTGCGGGGTTCGCAGACGCTTTACCCGATGGACCGTGACCACTGCCTGATTCTCACGAACCTGGAGTACGCAAAGAACCCCAGCACCGACCCGCTCCAGAAGAGGACCTTTGCGCGCAACTACCGGCAGTCCGTAACCAAGATCGACTCGTTTATCCGCGAGCGGAAGCTTACCGCGCAGGAAGTCGCGGAAATCAACTTCATCATTAAGAAGCGTGCGCGCCGCTATATTGGCGGCGGGCGCAAGGAATGGCTGTACCCGGAAAGGACCGTGACGCGGCCGTGGAGCGAGCTCCGGAAAACGCTGATGCCGCCGGAACTCGGCCTGTTCGAGTTTGGCGGCGAGATATTCGTTAAGTACGAGAGCGGTGATGTCCATTACCAGGACGAGTTCGGCAGGACCGAAAAGCCGCGAGAGTTCTTGATCAAGAAGCCGCCGAACAAGCCGTTGCAGCCGCGCGACTATTGCGGATGTGGGCGCGGGAAATCGTTTAAGGAGTGCTGCCAGTCCAAGCGAGAGGCGCTGCGCCCGGCCTGGAACGAGAAGAGCATCCGCGAGCGCAACCTGATGCTCCAGCACGCCATCGTGCATGTGCTGGAGCTCGAGTCCGGGAAGGACTGGGTGCAGATTCGCCGCGAGCTGACCGACGAAAAGATCGGTAAGATTTACAATCTTTACGAAGGGCTGTGGCCGCTTGAGACCGATCTGCTCGCGCTGCTACCCAAGCCTGACGGCGAGGCTCGCGCCATCTACACTGGGTCCATCCACCCGTCGTCGATCACAGACTTCGCCTTGGCGGCTCCCCTGTACTTCGGCGAGCTGATCGTGGCGCACCCGTTTGTCCACCCCGGAATAATGAAAAAGGAGATGAGTCCGACCGGCAACCCGAAGTCCTATCGGCAGGAGTTCCTGAAGACGATATTGTTCTTCCTCAACGTCATGCCGCTCGTCGATCTTGGCTTAATCAACCTCATACCGGACCCCTGCGACTTCGACTTCCATCTCCGTAAGCAGATGATGAGCATGGCAGAGGCTCGAGCTCCGCGGTTCGGTTCGAAGGATGACCCGCGCCTGCATATCACAATGGAAGAGGACAGCCGGCGCAGCATCATGCTGATGCCGCCTGATGCGATGCGCAGGGATATCCGCAAGCTTAATCCGGACCTCAGTGAGGAGGAGGTCGAGGGCGTAATGCGCGCCAGCGTGCGGATGCGAGAAGATGATCCGCTGGCCGTCCTCCAGGAAGGCTCGTTGGAAGGCGGGAAAGGCCGTGGGCAAATGAATATGTGCAAGCTCGCACCGAATTTCGAGATTACGATGTATTTGGCCCAGGCAACGGGCGCCTGCATCGTCACAGATAGCCCCTTCCGCTGGAGCGAGGTCCAGGGTGCCATCCGGCGGCGGTACAAGGCCGCCACTCCCGGTCTCGCCCCACTCGTTACCGACATCGAGCGTTCAAACTTCGCGTTCCCGCAAAGCGCGGCCGACGTTGTGACGGCGGCCTTGACCAATACCGGAGCGGGCTACCCTGATTTGTTTAGAAACCTCTTCAAGTACCTTTCCAATCTCGACAAGCGCGCAGCGAAACCCAATCATGAGGCGCAGCTGAGCAGCAGGTTCGGCAAAGTTCATGCCGCGGCGCAGGCTGGATTCAAAAAGTCTGGTGTTTCCGTGAAGGAGGGGCGCATCTCCTGCATTCTCCCTCCAGGAGGCATTCAAGACAATACCGTCAATCGCCTTCTTTTAATGTCGAGTTCGGAGAGACATACGGCGAACGTACCGATGGCTTTTTTCATCGAGCCCGCTGATGATCTGTTGGCGGTAAACGGGTCCGTTGCCCAAAGGATGTGAACGACTGCGCATCAACCGAAGCAGTTTCCTATTAGAGCTCATCCCCTTTTACCGGCGCCTTACCGCGACCGGCGCGCCTCAGAACCTCATGCACTTTAGCCGGATCCGCGCGCGCAGCCCGCTCGGCGAAATAGCTTTCCGTGCGAAGCGCCGAGAGCTTTTCCGCCAGTGCGACATTGATAAGCTGGTTGAGCGCGACCCCCTCCGTCTCGGCGACCTTACGAGCCTCCTCAAGCAAAGATGGCTGAACGCGCAAGGCGAAGTTGCTTTTACGCATGGTCATACTCCTAAAATCTTGATCGCCTCTTGTGGCGACTGCACAGCAACACCAAACCGTTCGGCATGCGAGCTGAAATCGCGGATGTTGAAAGTAACGATGGCGTCCGCTCGGCCGTTAACGGCGACCTCGAGCACCATATCATCATCGGCGTCCTTCAGTGTCGGCCGCCACAAAAAATCGAGTTTCACCGGCTCCAAAACCGCAGCGATCGCATCAAGAAGTATTCCGACATCCTCAGCACTGAGGCCCGATGCGGCGAGATGCTCTGGCCGCGTCATCACGGCCTCATACTCGATCATCAGCGGAACCGAAGCTAGCGCCACGACCTTGCGCTCCAGCACATCCAGTAAAAGACGCCGTGAAGCGCCAGCGTCACTCCGGATCGCCGCCACCAGAATCGACGTGTCCAGCACGACCCTCATGCCTTAGTTTATGATATTGCCCGCGATAGTGCAAGATCGTGGAGCGCGATGATCCGAAGTGTGAATGGAGTAGCCGGCACTCCCTCGGCACAGCGCCGCTTCGCAACACTAACTATCTCCCTTCCCTAGAGATCACCCGGATATTCACGGCTTTGCCGATGGCGAATTTTGCGCCCGGTTTGCATTCTCAACCTCTCAGCGCGACGATCTCCGCCAACAGAGGGCAACCAGAATGCATGAGCGACCGAAGTGTTTGTTACCGATTTCAGACCTGCCAGTACGCGCCGCTGTCTCCTTAGCCTGCCTGTTATGGACTTCTCGATCGGCCTATGCCGCCGGGTCCGGCATGCCATGGGAAGCCCCACTCACACAGATTCTAAACTCCATTGAAGGCCCGGTCGCCAAGGTTATTGCGGTGATCGTGATCATTGTCACGGGGCTCAGTCTCGCCTTCGGCGATATGGGGGGCGGCTTCCGGCGGATGATCCAGGTCGTGTTCGGCCTCACCATCGCATTCGCCGCGACATCCTTCTTCCTATCGTTCTTCTCCTTCGCCGGCGGCGCTTTGATCGATTGAGGCGAACATGTCCCCCTCCCCCATTCCCGGTTTCGTAACCCCGCTCCATCGATCGCTCACCGAGCCGGTGCTCATGGGCGGGTGCCCGCGCTCTTTCGCCATTCTGAATGGCACGCTCGCCGCCGCCATGGGCCTCGGTCTTAGACTATGGCTCGTGGGTCTCGTCATCTGGCTCCTTGGCCATGCGCTCGGCGTCTGGCTTGCCCGCAAAGACCCCGCCTTTCCAGCCGTTCTCTCCCGTCACGCCCGTCACAAAGGTTTTTTGTCATGCTGAATCTCGCCGAATACAAATCCCGCGCGACCCGTCTCGCCGATTATCTGCCCTGGGCTTGCCTCATCGCGCCAGGCGTCGTCCTCAACAAGGACGGCAGTTATCAGCGCACCGCGCGCTATCGCGGGCCCGATCTCGACAGCGCAACGGAGGCCGAACTCGTCGCGGTGACCGCACGCCTCAACAATGTCCTGAAACGCTTCGGATCGGGCTGGGCGTTGTTTTTCGAGGCGAGCCGCATTCCCGCGCAAAGCTATCCACAGGGGCGCTTTGCCGACGCCGTATCGTGGCTCATCGATGAGGAGCGCCGTGAGGCCTTCCAGGCGGCGGGCGCGCATACCGAAAGCCAGTATTTCGTCACATTTCTCTATCTGCCGCCACAGGATGCCGCAACGCGCGGCGAAAACCTCTTCTATGAGCGCACGACCAGCCAGACCCGGCGCGTAGACCCGAAAGTTGCGCTATCCGCATTCCTCACCGAAACAGATCGCGCCCTCGATCTGCTGGCCGCGCTGCTGCCTGAGGCGCGCTGGCTGGAGGATGGGGAGACGCTGACCTATCTTCATGACTGTGTGTCGGTCAACCGCATGGCCCTCGCCACGCCGCGCTCTCCCGCCTATCTCGACGCGGTGCTCGCTGATACGCCGCTGACCGGCGGCGTCGCGCCAAAACTCGGAGATCAGCATCTTCGCGTTTTGACCATCCTTGGCTTCCCGAGCGCGACCGTGCCCGGCCTGCTCGACGCCCTCAACGACCTGAACTTTCCCTACCGGTGGATGACGCGCTGGATCGCCCTCGACAAACCGGAAGCCATCCGAGAACTCACCAAACTGCGCCGCCAATGGTTCGCCAAGCGCAAATCCGTCGCCATGATCCTGCGCGAGGTGATGTTTAACAACGAGACGGCGCTGCTTGACGCCGACGCCGCCAATAAAGCGATCGATGCGGATGATGCTCTGCAGGAGTTGGGCGCCGACGACGTCGCTTACGGTTATATGACGGCGACGATTGTGGTGAGGGACGCCGACGAGCGGGCGGCGGAGGACAAGCTCCTCGCCATTGAGCGCGTCGTGAGCGCGCGGGGTCTCACCACCATCCGTGAGACGTTGAATGCGGTGGAGGCCTGGCTCGGGAGCCTCCCCGGCAATCCTTACGCCAATATCCGCCAGCCCATCGTCCACACGCTCAATCTGGCGCATCTGATGCCACTATCGGCGGTCTGGGCCGGGCCGACGCATAACGGCCATTTACGCGCGCCCGTGTTGATGATGACCCGGACGCGTGGCTCGACGCCGTTTCGCTTCGACCTGCATGTCGGCGATGTCGGCCATACGCTTGTCGTGGGGCCAACCGGATCAGGCAAGTCGGTGCTGCTCAGCGCGCTGGCTTTGCAGTTTCGACGCTTCATCGACGCGCAGGTCATCGTGTTCGATAAGGGGCGCTCCGCCCGCGCCGCGTGTCTCGCCATGGGCGGCGAGGCCGTGGATTTAAGCCTCGACGGCGGTTTATGCCTACAGCCCCTTAAGGATATTGACCAGCCCGCCGAACTGGCGGTGGCGCTCGATTGGGTGACCGGCCTCCTCGCCCATGAGGGTGCAACCATAACGCCGGAGGCGAAGCAGACGGTCTGGACGGCGTTGCAAAGTCTGGCGACTGCGCCGGTGACGGAACGCACACTCACGGGTCTGGCCGTGCTCATACAATCCAATGCTTTAAGCCAGGCCCTGACGCCGTACACCCTCGACGGGGCGTTCGGTCGCCTCCTTGACGGGGCCGACGAAAACTTGAGCAATGCTCCCGTTCTTCATCTTGAGCTGGAAGCGCTCATGGAGCACGCTCGGCTCGTGCCGCCGGTGCTGACCTATCTGTTCCACCGGCTGGAGGCGCGGTTTGACGGACGCCCGACGCTCCTCATTCTCGATGAGGCATGGGTGTTCCTCGACGATTCGCTGTTCGCCGGCCGCATCCGCGCCTGGCTGAAGACCCTGCGCAAGAAGAATGTCGCCGTCGTCTTTGCAACTCAAAGTCTTGCGGATATCGAGCGCTCCAGCATTGCTTCTGCCTTGATTGAAAGTTGCCCAACGCGGCTGTTCCTCCCCAATGACCGGGCCGTCGAGCCGCAGATGCGGGCCGTTTATGAACGCTTCGGTTTGAATGACGCGCAGATCGAAATCCTTGCCCGGGCGACGCCCAAACGCGATTATTACGCACAGACCGCGCGCGGCAACCGGCTGTTCGAGCTCGGCCTCGGGCCACTGGCATTAAGCCTGTGCGGCGCGGGCTCGCCCGCCGATCAACGGCTGATCGACCGGGTGTTAACCGAGCATGCGCGCGCCGCTTTTGCGCTGGAGTTCTTCAAGGCGAAAGATCTGGGCTGGGCGGCCGATCTGCTCATGCGCTTTGGCGCGCAGGGTGTGGACCCAAGCCCCTTGTCCGACGCCCCAGTCAGAGCGGATGCGCCTATTCCCTCGCAATTAGCGTCCGAAACAAGCGATCCGCCACCGCCCAAGCCAGAAACCTTCGACGCCAAGCTTGACGCCGACCTGTTTGTCAAGCTCGCCCCCCGCCGCGTCGCCTGACCCATAGTCCGCCGCATATCGAGGAGTAAGACCATGCATCGCCGTCGCAACCTCTGCAGGCGAATCTCTTTTCTGGCGCTCGCGCTAACCCAGCTTTCAACGTCCAGCACCGGGGCGGAGCTTGTCTACGATCCCCTGAACCACAAACAGAACCTGTTGTCTGCATTGCGGACGCTGCAGAGCGTCAACAATCAGATCCAGCAACTGCAGAACGAGACGCAAATGCTCCTCCGCATGGATCAAAATCTGACGCCAATCGGTCAAACTGTAGCGCCGCAACTGCGAACCAACTTGAACCAGTTGTCGGCGGTTTTGGGGAGGGGTGACGCGATCGCGTTGTCGGTCGCTGAAACCCAAAGCGCGCTCGCGCGGCTCTACCCAACCGACCCCAAGGCACTCTCCGGCGATGCCGCTGTCACCGCCGCGCGTCAGCGCTGGGCCGAGGCGTTAGCAGCGTTCAAACGTAGCGCTTTGGCACAGGCTCAGATCGCCGAAAGCATAGTCAGCGACGGACGCCTGCTAGAACAGCTGCTTACCCAATCGAAGTCCGCCGACGGCGGCCTGAAAGCCGCGCAAACCGGCAACGAACTGGCGGGTTTGAGCGTCAAACAGTCCTTGCAGACACAAGCGTTGCTGGCGGCGAACGCGCGGGCTCAGAGCACGGCGCGCGCCCGCGATCTGGCTGACCAAGAGGAGGCGCGGCAGCGCTTTCAAACCTTCATGGGCACAGCTTCGGCCTATTCCGGCGGTCGCTAACCTTCCAATAACGAGGGCTTTTCGATGAATCTCTATTTTGAGTCCACCACGCACGGCCTTGACGCCGACGCCCTTCATACGCTGTGGGGCGCCCGGCCCCGCCTTGGCGCGTGCCCGCAAGCGCTGCTCCAGCATCTACAGTCCAGCGATGAAGTCGAACTGGCCATCGATCCGGCAATGAATGTTGTCGTGGGGCTGCTCGCCGCCGAGCGCCAAGGCGGGGCCGCCATGCATCTGACGCTGTTCGGCGTGCATCCGGATGTTCACAAACAGGGCGTCGGCACGCGGCTGATGCGGCGCATGCTGCACCGGCTTGAGGACGCCGACCGTATCGTTGTTTTCTGTGAGCCCTCGCTCGCACATTTCTATAGCTGGTTCGGCTTTAAAGCGGCTTTCGCCATGGTCAAAGCAAGCGGCGGGGCTCCCACCCCGGGCGGTGGCCGCGCCCGCTCCCTCGATGAAGATCTCCAGCGTTTGTTGCCGGCCGATGCGACTGACGCGACGGCCATGCCGCCAGTTCGTCTGGCGAGTTGAGATCCCTCCCATGGACGATCTCTCCATCATCGACCGCTTTGTCGAGACCTTCAGCCGCTATATCGACAGCGGCTTCGGCCTCCTATCGGGCGAGGTCGCCTATCTCACCAGCGTGCTCATCGCCGTCGACATTACGCTCGCGGGTCTGTTCTGGGCGCTGTCGGGCGAAGACAACGTACCCGCGCAGCTGATCAAGAAGGTGCTTTATGTCGGCTTCTTCGCGCTGCTTCTGAACAATTTCCAGAGTCTGGCCGGCATCGTGTTCCAGTCGTTCGCGGGGCTTGGCCTCAAAGCCTCTGGCGCGAGCCTGTCGGCCGCCGACCTGATGCGCCCTGGCTTTGTCGCCGCCACCGGATTCGATGCGGGCAAGCCGCTGCTCGCCAAGGCCGGGGAACTGGCGGGCTTCACGAGTTTTTTCCAGAATTTCGTAGTAGTCTCTGCGTTGGGATCTGATCTGAGCGGACATACTATAGAAGCGCTCTGATACTCCTTCTGATCTGGCAAGAGTCATGTCCGCTATTGCGCGCGCGATTCTGCCGTTTCCATCATCAAAAGGATGTATGGTGACAAACCAAAGATGTAC
>JBGSLP010000196.1:0-5484 GCA_041740655.1 Alphaproteobacteria bacterium | reverse complement strand
TCTAGTATGCGGTTTTTAATCGGATTTTTCGCGACGACACTTATTGCCATAATGCCATTTTCCCCTAGTGCCAACGCGCAGGATCCTACTCCCTTCAATAAGTATCAAGATGAAAAGCGTCAGGCTAACACCAATACTGTGACGATTATCGGCTCGTCTCTAGCAAGCGCCTATGCCCGATTTGCCGAAGACCTCCAGAACGTGCTTGATGACCCCAAGACGAACGACGTCAGAATTTTGCCCATACTTGGCCGGGGCGGCGGTCAAAACGTGTTGGATATCCTCTTCCTCAAGGGTATCGATATGGGCTTCGTGGACCAGGACAACCTCGCCTACTTCAAGAAAAAAGAACCGACCCTTTTCGCCAACATCGAGAAGCGAATTCATTACATCGCCAAGATAGGCCATCAGGAATTTCACATCCTGACCAAAACCAATATTAATTCGATTGAGGAATTGCGCGGCAAGAAGGTCAACTTTCTCAAGAATTTGAGCGCCAGCCATCTAGCGGCCGAAAACTTCTTCAGCATTCTGGACATCAAGGTCGAGCCGACTTTCTTCGATCACGATCTCGCGGTGGAGAAAATCAAGAAAGGTGAAATCGCCGCCGCTGTGCGCACCGTCGCCGCGCCAGTTCCTGCTTTCTCGAGCATGAACGAAACGGACGGTCTAAAGCTGTTGCCGTTAGACACGACAACTTTACCCTCCGGAGGCTATGAGAAACTTCTCGCAATCTATCTCCCCGCCGTGCTTAGGAACGAGGATTATCCGGGCCTGATCGCCAAGGGTGAGCCACTGCCGACCTTGGCCAACAGCACGGTGCTGGCCGTCTACACATGGCCAGAGAGCACCGACCGGTATCAAAGGCTCGCGAAATTCGTAAACAAATTCTTTAACAATATCGAAAAATTCAGGACCGGTCCGCGCCATCCAAAGTGGAAGGAAGTGAACCTCGCGGCAGAAGTGCCCGGCTGGAACCGCTTCAAACCTGCGCAACAGTGGCTGGACGCAAATCGCGGCGCGGAGACGAACTCATCGGCTGAACTCAAGGTCGCATTCGACAGTTTTCTGCTGGAATATGCCAAGGCCTCCGGTTCGCGAGACCTCACAAACGTGCAGAAGGAAGCGCTCTTCGGTCAGTTCGTAAAGTGGTGGCAGACCCAGAAGCCGCAGCAGGCCACGCGCTAGGCGATTGTTCTGATGTCGAAACGGCAGCGCCCGCTTTGCCTGAAGATAGCAGGCGGCGCTCGTGGGTGTAATGCACATGCAGGAGAATATACCATGACAGCAGGACACCGCCCCGCCCATTTCGGCTATGCACGCAAGCGAACTACGCTGCGGCGCTTCGGGCCGGTAACTGCCTCGCTGATCGTTTTATCCATTGCTCTTGTGCAACAGGCAAATTCGGACGATCGGGCAAAGTCCAACCTTATCCTCGGGAATCTGCCGCCAGCTGAAACCAGTTCAACGCGCGGCGGCGCGACTTTCGACGGAGCTAGCGAAAGCCGTCTTGCCCAAATCGGCAACGGCTTCTCGGTGGCGGATGCGCGCGGCACGCCGGGCACGCCAATCCCGCTCAAGATATCCCTGCCTTCGCCCATGCTCGATGAATACACCTTCGTCATGCTGCGCGGACTTTCCAAGGCGTTTAAGCTATCGGCGGGCTTTCAGACCAAGGATGCATGGGCAGTGTCCCTGAGAGATTTGCCAGGCCTGTCGCTGATCGGACCGCCGGACTTTACCGGCGTCGTCGAGGTAGAAGTGCTGCTCATCAAAGGCCGTGAGGTCGCGCCCGAAACACGCAAGCTCACAGTCACGATTTCGCGGCAGGGAGCGCCCGACTCGCTCACTGCCGACGTCACGGGCTCCGAGGTCCGCACCGCCGCTCCTCCGTTCGATCCACTTGGCATGAAAGAAGATACTGACGAGGAGAAAACCGGTCTCGTCATGCCGCCCAAAGGTCTTTCCGAGGCTGAGGAAACGGCCATGCTGTCGCGCGCCAATCAGATCCTGAAAAATTCCGATGTCTCCGCAGCGCGCCTTCTTTTTGAGCACATAGCGGGGCGCGGCAGTGCGAAGGGCGCGTTCGCGATGGGCCAGACTTATGACCCTGAATTTCTTAGCACGCTGTTTGTGAAAGGCCTGAAAGCGGACGTGGAAAAAGCGAAGGCATGGTATCGGCGGTCGATCGAACTCGGCGGCGGCGAAGCGCAGGCGCGATTATCCGCACTTGACGCGCAAAAGTAAGCATTGAGGTTGCCTCGCGGTGCGCCTTGCGGTTGACAAGACCGCTCCACCCACTTATTCACGTATGGAAATCATTCATCTATTGGCGAATGGCCTCACAAACGGCTTGCGTAAATCTGGCGCGGTCAGTTGGCATGCGGTCATAAAAACCTGACTGGACTTTGACATGAAAATAAAGAACTCGATCAAAACGCTGAGAAAGCGTCACCGCGACAACCGCGTTGTGCGCCGCCGCGGCAGGCTTTACATTATCAACAAGACTGTCCGGCGCTACAAAGCCCGTCAGGGTTGATTACAGAGCGTGCCCGGTCGCTGAATGACACCCGCTTTGCCATGGGCGCACATGATCGTACCAGCCTTGCTTGTGGCTCTTATTTTTGAACAGGTGGCGGCGGCTCCAGCAGGTGGCCACGCACCTGCCCGTGCTGTGAGTGCTGCGTCCGAACAGTTCAGCGCTGCAGATAGCCGCTCGGGTCTTTCGCGAGCCGAGAAGCTCGATCAGCTTTACGCCCGGCTTGCCGACCGGACGCTGGACGAGGAGAACTCCGAAAAAATTATCGCAGCAATTGAAATGGCTTGGCTCGAATCCGGCAGCGAGACCGTGAATTTCATCATGGATCGCGTGCTAACCGCCACCCGCAGCCAAAATTACGATCTCAGTATCAAGCTTCTCACCAAGGTTACCGAGATTGCGCCCGATTACGCCGAGGGCTGGAACCAGCTTGCGGTGGCATATTACCTCAGCGAAAATTACGACCATGCGCTTCCGCCCCTCCTGCGGGCGCTATCGCTCGACCATCGTCATTTCAAGGCGATAGAGGGATATGGCGTCCTCATGCGCGAGATGAACAACAAGCGCGCCGCGCTTAGCGCCTTCCGCAAGGTTCTTGCGATCAATCCGCACTCCGCGACCGCTCGCGAGGCAGAGGCGGAACTGAGCCGGGATATTGACGGCCAAGGGATTTAGCTAGATTTTCCGAAGCGTGCCGTGCGCATTGCAGCCGGTCACGCACTCCCGTTGCCGCCAACAACGGCAATCCGGAGCATGTTCGTGGCGCCTGGGCGGCCAAATGGCATGCCGGCCGATATGATGATCTGCTGCCCCGCCTGAGCGACGCCGCTGGCGAGAGCTACCGACTCCGCAATGCGCACCATATCATCGACATTTGACGGATCATCCGTCAGAAAGCACCGCAGCCCCCATACGATCGCCAGCCGACGCGCGGTTTTCTCAACAGGCGTGAGCGCTATGATTGGCTGCAGCGGACGTTGCCGCGCCGCGCGCAGGGCAGTCGTTCCGGTTGCCGTGAAGCACATTATCGCCGCCAGTTTCATGGTGCTCGCGATGGACCGCGCAGCGGCGCTGAGAGCATTTTCAGAGCTGTCCTCCAGTGCGGCGGGAGACGGCAGCATGATTTTTTCGTAGTTCGAATCCAGCTCAACCTCGCGGGCGACGCGCGACATCATGCGCACGGCCTCGACAGGATAGCGGCCAACAGCGGACTCGGCCGACAGCATCACCGCATCAGCGCCCTCGAATACGGCGGTCGCCACGTCTGATACTTCGGCGCGCGTCGGCACCGGCGACGTAATCATCGACTCTAGCATTTGCGTCGCAACGACCACAGGCTTGCCCGCATGCCGCGCCTCGCGCAGAATTCGCTTCTGAATGCCGGGAACCTTCTCAACCGGCAATTCAACGCCCAGATCGCCGCGTGCGATCATGAGGCCATCTGATTTGTGGATGATATCGGCAAGGTCGGTCAGCGCCGACGGCTTCTCGATCTTGGACATAACAGCCACTTCGCCGCCGTGCTGGGCGATCAGCGCGCGGGCATCGTCCAGGTCTTCTTTGCGCTGCACGAAGGACAACGCGATCCAGTCGACGCCTGCCTCAAGAGCCGCCACAAGGTCGAGACGATCCTTATCGGTCATCGCGCTCATTGGCAGGACGGTATCCGGAAGGCTGACGCCCTTGCGGCTCGACAGAGCCCCGCCAACCTGAACCTTGACCTTGAACCATTCGGGCTTTTTCTCGACGACCTCCATGCGCAGCTTACCGTCATCCAGCAGCAGCGTGTGGCCTTCCTCGATGCTTGCGAAAATTTCAGGGTGCGGGAGGTAGACGCGCTCGCTCGTGCCCGGCTCGGACTTCATGTCGAAATTGAAATAAGCGCCGGTCGGCAGGGGAATATTGTTCATCGGAAAATCGCCGATGCGCAGTTTCGGCCCCTGCAAGTCGGCCAGAACGCCGATGGGGCGACCCGCCCTTTTCTCGACGGCGCGGATAGCCTGAGCGAGCCTCACCAGCTCGGCATGCGGGGTGTGGCTCATATTGATGCGGAAAACGTCGGCTCCCGCATAAAACAACTGCTCGATCACTTCCACGGAGGATGAAGCCGGTCCAAGCGTGGCTAGAATTTTAACCCGGCGGTCGGGCTTCATTGCGGAGCGCCCGAGGCCTGACCTTCGATCGTATCTGTAAGCCGCACTGTCCAGTCCTTTTCTTCCTGCGTGTCGACTTCAAAAAAACCGGTCCGCTTGTATCCGCGTTTCACGCAATCCTCGACGCCCTTGACGGTGAATTCCTTATCGTCCGAGCACATTTGCGCCTTGCCGCCCCACTCTCCGCCGCGATCATAATCGATGGCGTGGACATAGTAGTAACGGGCGATCAACTCGCCGGCTAACAGCACTTCGCATTTCTGCGAGGGCACGTTCCACCAGCCTTCGCTGACCCATCCGTTCTTTTCGTCGCGATATCCGATAGCGACGCCAATCCGGCTTGAGGTTGTGTTGCATAGCTTGAAATCAGCGAAAGCCGTCTGAGGCCACGCGGCCCAGCCAATCATCACCAAAGCTATAATTGCGAATTGTTTCGTTAAGGTCATTTCCATCATCCGTATGCGTCATAGCCATGCGCGACTGACGCTATAAGCGGCATTGCTCATGCCGCTACCACATACGAAGGCGTCACGATGTCCGCATGTTATGAGTCGCTCACATCCGGTTCAACCAAAATCGCGCGAATATCATTGACATTCGTCTGCGTGGGCCCGCATTGCACCAGATCGCCAAGGCTGCCAAAGAACCCTGTGGAGTCGTTATTGTTAAGAAATGTGGCGGCATCGCGTCCGATAGCGCTTGCCCGGGCTAGAGTATGCGGCCCCGCAAGCGCGCCAGCCGGGTCTGCGGCATCGCCTCCGCCGCCATCCGTGCCATCGGTGTCAGCCGCCA
>JBGSLP010000195.1:0-4102 GCA_041740655.1 Alphaproteobacteria bacterium | reverse complement strand
GGCCGCGCCGCAGAAAAGCTGGCTGCAACGGCTCACCGGCGGTTTGCTCAAAACGTCCTCAAAGCTGTCCGAAAGCGTCACCGGAATTTTCACCAAGCGGAAGCTTGACGAGGAAACGCTTGAGGAGTTGGAGGACACGCTGATCCAGGCGGACTTCGGCATAGAGGCGGCGCACCGGATCACCAAGGCCTTATCGGTCAATCGCTTCAACAAGGAGATTTCGCCGGACGAAGTGCGCAGCTTTCTGGCCGACGAGGTCGAAAAGGCGCTCGCGCCCATCGCACGTCCGCTGCAACTCAATGCCTCGAACCGGCCACACGTGATCCTCGTTGTCGGCGTGAATGGCGCGGGCAAGACCACCACAATCGGCAAGCTGGCCAAAGACTTGAGCGAGAGCGGCAAAAGCGTGATGCTGGCGGCTGGCGACACCTTTCGGGCGGCGGCGATCGAGCAACTCAAAATCTGGGGCGAACGCACCGGCTCGCCCGTGATTGCGCGCGAGCAGGGCTCGGACGCCACCGGGCTCGCCTACGAAGCGCTGCAGCAGGCGCGCGATAGCGGCCGCGATGTGCTGATCATCGACACCGCTGGCCGCCTGCAGAACAAGACGCACCTGATGGCGGAACTCGAAAAAATCGTGCGCGTGTTGAAAAAGGTCGACCCCACCGCGCCGCATGACGTGCTTCTCACGCTGGATGCGACGACCGGCCAGAACGCGCTGCAGCAGGTGGAGATTTTCCGCAAGGCGGCGGGCGTGACCGGCATCATCATGACAAAACTTGACGGTACGGCGCGCGGCGGCATTCTGGTCGCCATCGCGGATAAATACGGTCTGCCCGTGCACGCGATCGGCGTCGGCGAGGGCATCGACGATCTGCAAACTTTCAGCGCGCGCGATTTTGCCCGCGCCATCACCGCCAATTCCTGAGGACAAGCCCCATGGATGTGACCCAGCCCGTCGCCACAACGCCCGCCACCCGCAAGCCCATTCTGAAATTGGCAACCGAATTTGGTCCACTTTTGATTTTCTTTTGGGCCAACTCGCGCGGTGAGTGGCTTGCTGAGCGTCTATCGGATACATTTCTGGCCAACGTAGTGAATAGTTTCCCCGCGGAAAACAGGCCGATTTTCATTGCCACGGCCATATTCATGATTGCGACGGTAATTTCGCTTGTCGTGAGCAAAAGCTTATTGAAAAAAATCCCTGTAATGCCTCTTTTTAACGGAGTGCTTGTACTCGTTTTTGGTGCGTTGACACTTTATTTACAGGATGATTTTTTTATCAAGATCAAGCCGACGCTTGCAAATCTATTGTTTTCCAGTATATTGCTAACTGGACTGTATTTTGGTCGTATCTTTCTGAAGCTGTTGTTTGAGGAAGCGATCAAGTTGCATGAAGAGGGCTGGCGACTGCTAACCCTCCGTTGGGGTGTTTTCTTCTTATTTCTCGCCGTGCTCAACGAAATTGTGTGGCGTTCCTTCTCCACCGATTTCTGGGTGAGCTTTAAAACGTTCGGCATGATGCCGATCACGTTCATCTTCATGCTAAGCCAAATTGGTCTGCTCACTCGTTACCAAATCCCTGAGACCGCACCTTCCCCAAAGCCGGCCGAATGAACTGCGATTGTCAAATCATGGCAAACCGGTATGATTAAGTCATGAACTACGATGTAGAAATCATGGATTTGAAGGATCGCGTTTCCTCGCTGGAAACGAAGCGCGAGCACACCAATACCGCGCTCGGCAAAATCATCGTGATTCTGGAGGAAACCCGGCTTCGAACGACGGCCAGTGAAACGCGGCTCGACACTTTTGAAAAACGACTTGAAAAGGTCGAACAAGAGATCAAAGGGCTGCGCCGCGATATGCCTTCCATAGTGGCGGACGCCATGCGGGAAGTGCTCAAGGAGCAGAAGTCGTGAGCTGGTTAGCTCGAACCCCGATAAAAAATACCACTAGCAATCCGCCTTGAAACTTCCTACCTTATGCGCAGTGTGAGCATAACTAGTGTGCGTCGAGGCGTGAACGCCATATATGCATAGCCTAGAAATGCTCAGAGTGAGTATAACAAGACGCGAAGGCGTTGCTCGGAGGAAAGTTATGGCGCTCATTGATCTCAACCGCAGTTTCCCGGCTCCCAACCGCGCGCCACGCGTCGACCCCGGGTTTGAGCTGAAATTTTCGCCCGCTCTCGCCCGCGAGCTTGAGCCGCTGTACGCCAAGGTTTCGCGCGTCGTGACGCCGCTCGAATGGGCCATGCATGCGCCGTATGTGAAGGCGATCAACGACCTCAAGCGCGAGCGCGACGCCGTCATCCTCGCCCATAACTACATGACGCCGGAGATATTTCACTGCGTCGCCGATATCGTGGGTGATAGCCTGCAACTCGCCAAGGAAGCCGCGAAAACGAAGGCGAAGGTCATCGTGCAGGGCGGCGTGCATTTCATGGCGGAAACGTCAAAGCTGCTCAATCCGGATAAAACCGTGCTGATCCCAGACAGCCGCGCAGGCTGCTCGCTTGCCTCGTCCATCACGGCGGAGGATGTGCGCATGCTGCGCGCTGCTTACCCCGGCGTGCCGGTCGTCACCTATGTGAACACCAGCGCGGCGGTGAAGGCGGAGACCGACATCTGCTGCACGTCGTCGAACGCGGTGCAGGTTGTGGAAAGCCTCGGCGTTCCGCGCGTGCTGCTCATCCCTGACGAATATCTGGCGAAATACGTGCAGACGAAAACTAACGTCGAAATCATCTCGTGGAAGGGCCATTGCGAGGTCCATGAGCAATTCACCGGCGAGGAACTGCGCGCGCTTCGTGCATCCGACCCGTCGATCCGCATCATCGCGCATCCTGAATGCCCGCCGGATGTGATCGAGGCGGCTGATTTCACTGGCTCGACGCACGGCATGATCAACTGGGTGAAGGACCACCAGCCGCGCAAGGTCGTGCTCGTCACCGAGTGCTCGATGAGCGACAACGTGGCGACCGAACTTCCGAATGTGGAGTTCGTGCGCCCGTGCAACCTGTGCCCGCATATGAAGCGCATCACGCTGCCGAAAATCTATGACGCGCTGCGGTTCATGAAAGAGGAAGTGACGGTCGATCCGGCGGTTGCGGCGAAAGCGCGGCTGGCGGTCGAGCGCATGATCAACCTGACGCACTAACCGTCATCCCCGGGCGTAGCGCAGCGGCGACCCGGGGATCCAATCTCACGTTGCGATGTGGATGGCCGGGTCAAGCCCGGCCATGACGACGGTTAGGCCGTCGCGTGGGGATCGAAAATGAGTGAAGTCATCATCGTTGGCGGCGGACTGGCGGGGCTGTTCGCGGCGCTCACGCTTGCGCCGATGCCCGTCACCGTCCTGACGCCGAAGCCATTGGGCGAGGGTGCATCAAGCGCCTGGGCGCAAGGCGGCATCGCGGCCGCAATCGGCGAGGGTGACAGCATCGAAAAGCATGCGGCGGACACGATTGCGGCGGGCGCGGGCCTGTGCGACGAGGCTGTCGTGCGCCTGATCGTGGGCGAGGCGGGCGAGCGCATTCACGACCTGCTCGATTATGGCGTGCCGTTCGACCGCGACCTGGAAGGCAAGCTCAAACTTTCGCGCGAAGCCGCGCATGGCGAACGCCGGATCGTGCGCGTGCAGGGCGACCAGGCGGGTCGGGCGATAATGGCCGCGCTCATTGCCGCCGTTCGCGCGACTCCGTCGATTACGGTGCTGGAGAATGTGTCCGCGCTCGAACTCGGCGTTGACGATGGTCGGGTAACCGGCGTGTGGTGCGCCAAAGTGAATGGCGCGCCGTTTTACCTGCCCGCTCGCGCGGTCGTGATGGCGACGGGCGGCATTGGCCAGCTTTACAAGGTGACGACGAACCCGCTGGAGGCACGCGGCGAGGGTCTGGCCATGGCAGCGCGTGCGGGCGCGGTGATCGCCGACGCTGAATTTGTACAGTTCCATCCTACCGCGCTCGATATCGGCAAATCGCCCGCCCCGCTCGCCACTGAGGCGCTGCGCGGCGAAGGCGCATTCCTCGTCAACCGTAAGGGCGAGCGCTTCATGGAAGGGCAGCACCCGGACATGGAACTCGGGCCGCGCGATATTG
>JBGSLP010000194.1:0-1548 GCA_041740655.1 Alphaproteobacteria bacterium | reverse complement strand
AAGGCGTTCGGTCTCGAAAGCATGACCTACGCAAAAGCCTTCATGCGCAAGGTGCTGACCGACGGGGTGGACAGCCAGACGAGTTTCGCCAACACGCTGTCAGACAGGCGCTACCGGGAATTCGCGCAGGCGTTCAATTTTAAGGCTTACGGGGCGGCGGCGACGGCGTTCGATGCGGCGGGGCAGGGAACCGTTGATCGCTACGTCCGGCAGACGCTGGAGGAGAACGCGGGGCGGGAAAACGAAGGCGTGAGGCTTGCGCTGTATTTTCAGCGGAAAGCGCAGCACGGGCTGACGGCTTTCGGCGTTCTTGGCGATGCCGCGCTCACCAAGGTTGTCCAGACGGCCCTCGGATTGCCAGCCGCCATCTCCGCCATCGACATCGACAAGCAGGCGGCGCTGATTTCGGACCGGCTCGATTTCGACGGCCTGAAAGACCCCGCGACGCTCGACAAGTTCATCGTGCGGTTCACCGCGCTGTGGGAACTGCAAAACGGCTCGTCGACGGGCGCGGCGAATGCGGCGCTACTGATCAATCAACCGCTCGAATCCGGCATCAGCGCGAGCCTTCTGACGAGCCTGCAAAATCTCAAGCTCGGCGGGCGATAGTCATGCAGGCAAATTTCTATATCAGCCTTTCCGCCCAGATGAGCCTCCAAAGGCGGCTGGACACGATTGCGCACAACGTTGCGAACGCCAACACGACCGGATTTCGGGCGGAGAAAATCAAGTTCGAGACCATGGTGTCCGACGCCGGTGCGGAGCCGGTCGCTTTCTCGTCGAAGGGAGATCCCCGCCTTTCCACGCAAAAGGGCGAGTTGACCAAGACCGACGGACCTCTCGACGTGGCTATCGAGGGCGATGCATGGCTTGGGGTGCAGACGCCCAGCGGCCTCGCCTACACACGCGACGGCCGCATGCGGATGACGGAAACGGGCGACCTCCAAACGCTCGACGGTCATCCCGTCCTCGACGGCGGCGGCACGTGGATCACGCTCGATCCGAACGGCGGCCCCGTTGCGATCGCCCGCGATGGCGCGATTTCGCAGGGCGGTCGCCGCACTGGCGTCATCGGGCTGTTCAGCTTCGGGGAAAACGCCGTGCTTCAGCGCGGGGTGAACGCAACCGTCACATCTAGCCAGCCAGCCGAGCCGGTGCTGGAATTTGGCAAAACTGGACTGGCTCAGGGCTTCATCGAACGGGCGAACGTCAATCCCATCAGTGAAATCTCGCGCCTCATCGCCGTTACTCGCGCGTTCGACGCGGTTGCGACGGCAAACGGCAACTCCGAGAGCACGCTGCTGCAGGCTATCCGCTCGCTAGCGGGGGCACGATGAGCGTGCTGGCCGCATCACCCCTGCCGGCGCTGGCGGATATAGCCGCAGATATCGCCGCCGCGCGCTGCAGGACCCGAGTTGGCGGCATCGTCACCGAGGCGTCGGCCACACATTATCGCATCGCGGGGCTTTCGCCGTTCTTGCGCATCGGCGACTGGGTGCGCTTCGAGTCGCCTGGGGCCGGCGACCAGCTTGGCGAGGCGATCCGGGT
>JBGSLP010000193.1:0-11107 GCA_041740655.1 Alphaproteobacteria bacterium | reverse complement strand
GATTTTGCGACGGCGGAAATAACCATTGTCGATGCCGCTTCCTTAAGATTTCGGGAAACCCGTCATTGCCTAGGCGCGTCTAGTTGCTTAAATCAGGCCGACTGACATATCAATTTTTGACGGAGCACTTCATGAGCATGGCGCGAAAAATTCTCATCATCGATGACGATGACGACCTGCGCGGCTCGCTTGCGGAGCAGCTCGCGCTATACGAAGAGTTCGAAGTTGCAACCGCTTCTACCGCTGCACAGGGCGTTGCGGCAGCGAAATCAGACACCCTCGACCTTGTTCTGCTGGATGTCGGCCTGCCGGATATGGATGGCCGCGAGGCATGCAAGCTCCTGCGCAAGCAGGGTCTGAAGATACCCATCATCATGCTGACGGGGCAGTCGGCGGACTCGGATCAAATTCTGGGTTTGGAATCAGGCGCCAACGATTACATCACCAAGCCATTTAAGTTCGCCGTGCTTCTCGCCCGCATTCGCGCCCAGCTTCGCCAGCACGAGCAGAGCGAGGACGCTGTTTTCACCATCGGAGAGTTCAGCTTCAAACCATCCGCGAAATTGCTGGTGGCCGAAAAGGGCGCCAAGGTGAGGCTGACAGAGAAGGAAACGTCCATCCTCAAATATCTGTATCGCGCGGGCGAAAAAGTGGTGTCCCGCGAGGTGCTGCTTCACGAGGTATGGGGATATAATGCGGGTGTCACGACGCACACTCTTGAAACGCACATCTATCGGCTGCGCCAGAAAATCGAGAAAGACCCATCGAACGCCGAGCTTCTTGTGACCGAAACCGGCGGCTACAAGCTCGTTCCCTAACAGGCGGTTAATTCCGCTTGCCCGTCCGACCCGACTCATTCGACACTAATGCTGATTTTTGCATGTGCTGCGTATGGTGTCATTGTCAGCGGGGCGTTCATGTCAATCGATGCAAACGTGGAACTTGTCAGTCAGATTCCGATTTTCGCAGGTCTCACGCCGCAGCAAATCTCGGCAATAGTCTCGAAAGCCAAGAAAAGCTTTTTTGAACCTGGCGACAAGCTGGTGGAGGCGGGCACCTCGGGCGCCGCCGCTTACGTCATTTTATCAGGCAAGGCTGTCGTGCAAGGTGGCGCTGGCAGCGGGTATCCGGACGAGAGTTTGCTGACAGGCGCGCTTATCGGCGAACTGGGCATGCTCGTTGAGATGACCTACACCACCACCGTCGTCGCAACCGAGCGTATCCGCTGCCTGGCGATCACCCGCGAAGGCCTATATGAGGTCATGCAGGCCGATCCATCTCTCGCCGCCCACTTCTCCGACAAGCTTATGCAGCGGCTGCTGGATCTTGCCGAGGAGCTTCGGGCCGTGGATGCCCAGTTCGCGCAGATCGAGGCGTCGTTCGCGAACGCTGGCTGATAGCCGATCAACAAAACCGAAATACGTGACTGTGCGCCGGGTCGCCCGCGCCAATCCGTTCGATGGCTTGCACCATGCGTCCATCGCGCCCTAGAGCAGTATCCGCCAGCCGGATCAGCAGCCGGTTTGGCTGCGCGGTCTGTGACGCGGCGCGAAGCGCGGCGGCAATTTCAATCTCCGCCTGATGCGGGTTCAGCGCGCACTGGATGATGAACGCGGCGGCTGTCGAGCGACTTCGGCCCGCGCGGCAGTTTATCAGCAGCGGCCCCCGGCCATTCCATTCGCGCGCAAACTCGATGAGCCGTTCGACATGGGTCTCGCAAGGAAGGATCATCCCCTCCCGCGGCTCTTCGATATCGTTCATGACGAGGCGCAGATGCCGTTGCGGCGAAATACGGCTGGGCGTCTCCAACTCGCTCATCATCTGCTCGTTGATCAGTGTGATTAGGTAGTCCGCATTAGAGACGGCGATGGCGTCGTCAAGAGCGGCAAGCGAGCAAACGTAAATTGCTCCCGCGACGCGCGTCCTGGCAATCTGCTCGCGATCGACCGCGCCGCTCATTCCTTCCAACCCCTGTGCTGAATTTTCCCTTTATTGCGCTACCACTACTGCGGAATTTGATGAACACAAAACTCAAATTTTCATCTCTTCCCGGCCATTTTGCGCGGTCGCCATAACACCAATGGCGTTGTTGCGGGGCAACGCAACGACGGACATAATGCGAGGTAATCGGCACAATAAATTGGGAGGAATTCAATGTCCGAGGCTAAAGTTTACCCAGTCTCCGAAAAGTGGGCCGAATCCGCGCATCTCGACGACGCAAAATACCTTGAGATGTATGCGGCCAGCATTTCTGATCCCGACAAGTTCTGGGGAGAACAGGGGCAGCGCGTCGACTGGATGACGCCGTTCACCAAGGTCAAGAATACCTCGTTCGCCCCCGATAACGTGTCTATCAAGTGGTTCGAGGACGGCGTGCTGAACGTGTGCGCGAATTGCGTGGATCGCCACGTGGCCACGCGCGGCGATCAGGTCGCCATCATCTGGGAAGGTGATGAGCCCAACATGGACCTCAAGATCACCTACCGCCAGCTTTACGAGCGGGTCTGCAAGTTCGCGAACGTGCTGAAATCGCTTGGCGCGAAGAAGGGCGATCGCATCACCATCTACATGCCGATGATTCCCGAGGCGGCGTATGCGATGCTGGCCTGCGCCCGCATTGGCGCGATTCACTCCGTGGTTTTCGGCGGGTTTTCGCCGGACAGCCTCGCCGGGCGCATTCAGGGCTGCGATTCGAACATCGTCATCACCGCAGACGAAGGGTTGCGCGGCGGTCGCAAGGTGCCGCTCAAGGCCAACACCGACAAAGCACTGGAGAAATGCCCGACCGTCGAGAAGGTGCTGGTCGTCAAGCGCACCAACGGCGATGTCGCGTGGACGGCCGGCCGCGACGTGTGGCTGCACGAGGAAATCGAGAAGGTTTCAGCCGAATGCCCGCCGGAGCCGATGAACGCGGAAGACCCGCTTTTCATTCTCTATACCTCCGGCTCGACAGGCCAGCCGAAGGGCGTGCTGCATACCTCCGGTGGATACCTCGTCTACGCCGCAATGACCCACCAGTACGTGTTCGACTACAAGGATGGCGACGTCTACTGGTGCACGGCCGATGTGGGCTGGGTGACGGGCCACAGTTACATCGTGTACGGCCCGCTGGCGAACGGCACCATAACGCTGATGTTCGAGGGCGTTCCTAACTATCCGAGCGCGTCCCGGTTCTGGGATGTGATCGACAAGCACCAGGTCAACACCTTCTACACGGCGCCGACCGCTCTGCGCGCGCTGATGGGCGCGGGCGACGAGCACGTGAAGAAAACCAGCCGCGCCAGCCTGAAACTGCTCGGGTCGGTTGGCGAGCCGATCAATCCGGAGGCTTGGGAGTGGTATTACAACGTCGTCGGCGATGCTCGTTGCCCGGTCGTTGATACGTGGTGGCAGACCGAAACCGGCGGCATTTTGATCACGCCGCTGCCGGGCGCGACGAAGTTGAAACCGGGTTCGGCGACGCGCCCGTTCTTCGGCGTGAAGCCCGCGATGGTTGACGCCGATGGCCGCGTGATGGACGGCGCAGGCTCCGGCAATCTGGTCATCACCGATAGCTGGCCCGGCCAGATGCGCACCGTCTATCGCGATCACGAACGCTTCGTGCAGACATACTTCTCGACTTATCTGGGTAATTACTTCACCGGGGACGGATGCCGGCGCGACGAGGACGGCTACTGGTGGATCACTGGCCGCGTCGATGATGTGATCAACGTTTCCGGCCATCGCATGGGCACGGCGGAAGTCGAGTCCGCGCTGGTGGCGCATCCGAAGGTGGCCGAGGCGGCGTGCGTCGGCTATCCGCATTCCATCAAGGGGCAGGGCATTTACGTCTACGTCACGTTGATGAACGGGGAACAGCCGAGCGAGGAGCTGCGCACGGAATTGCGCAACTGGGTGCGGCAGGAAATAGGCGCCATCGCCGCGCCGGATTTGATCCAGTTCTCACCCGGATTGCCCAAAACGCGGTCGGGCAAGATCATGCGGCGGATTTTACGCAAGATTGCCGAGGATGATTTCTCGAATCTGGGGGACACCTCGACGCTGGCGGAGCCTGCCGTCGTGAATGACCTGATCGAAAACCGCATGAACCGCGCCTGAGCGCAGCGCTTTCGTAAAACTGGTTATGGAACGCTTTGTAAGGCGCTCCATAACTTGAGTTCGTCAACTCGCTTTTTTCATCGGCGCTTTTTTGGCGGCGGCCGATGGAGCCATTTTCGCAGTTTTGTCGTCAGCCATGGTTGGCGCTTTCGGGTTGACCTCTGCTTTGGCCATAGTGGCCAGCTTTGCCTCGGTCGCCGTTTCCTGCGCGAGGATCGACTGCAGCGGCTTCACCATCTGGCTGTGGCCCAGCGTGGTCGCCCATGCGATGAGCGAATTATAGCGGCAGATTTCGTAGTGCTCGACGGCTTGCGATGCGGCGATGATCGCGGCGTCACGCACAAACTCGTCCGAAATCTCGCTCACGATTTCGTCCGCTTCCTCGAGGATTCCCTCGATAGCCTCGCACTTTACGCCCCGTGCAGGTTTGCCGAGCATTTCGAAAACGCCTTGCAGAATTTCGATCTGTTCGTTGGTTTCCTCAAGATGCGCCTCAAGCGCCTGTGCGAGCTTTGGCGAACTCGCTTTGCGCATCATTTTCGGCAGCGCTTTCTTGACCTGCTTTTCGGCGTAAAAAATATCTTTGAGGGTGTGCAAGAAAAGATCGTCCAATGTCGAGATGGCCATGTCGTTGCTCCAATCGGTTGAATAGGAGTAACGGAGCAGTCATTCGACGGTTCCGCCGCCAAACGAGAAAATCGTTGGCGATACAACGCCTTTTGCGGGCTAGAGAGAGTTGTCCTCCGGCGGGACAACGTTGAGCACACGAGATTAGTGATCTGGCGTCTGCTCTGCCTGATTGACATAAACCGACCGTAAAGAATACGGCTGCACTGCCTTTAATGGCTCGGGCAAGCCATTAAAATGGGCCGGATTGAGTGACGCACGAGAGCAAGCCGCTGCTGGGCAAAGGCAGGTTTGGCATTAGGGCTAAAGGCCAACTTGCTCTCGTCTACGCCACCGTTTATGCAATCTCAGGTTGAGTTACTAAACCGCCGGAGCCCGATTGAGTCAATGGCGTCTTTTGTTATCCCCGCAACTCACAGGGGTTTCCACAGTCGGCCGACGAGGGTTTCCGCCCCGCGTCTCATGCGCCCATAAATACTCACCAATTCTCCGCTTCACGAACTCGCCACGTTAATTTAGTCTTGTGGCTGCTTGGCAGAAAGGCCTACACGTAGGTGGCTGGTTGTTGTCCAAAACGTTGTAATTGTTCCGCCAACATAAGGCGGCAGTCCGAGGGTTAGTTCATGCATACCGCGTTTCGTTGCTTTGCTTATTTTATCGTCCTTGTTTGTGTATCCATCAGCGCAAAAGCGCAGGAAAAGCCCTTCTTCGACGCGGAAATCGAGCGCGCGGCGCGCGAATACGAGGATTACCTCAAGGCTCAGTGGCCCACGTCCGGCGCCGACGCAAAGGGCTGGCTCGCGCGCGCGAACACGGCGTTAAAGGCGCAGGACCCGCGCCGGGCTACCGGGCATTTCGCGTCCGCCGTCGTGCTCGACAAAGCCAACGCCGACGCTTGGCTGGCCCTCGCCCGCGCCTATCTTTCTATTCAAACCGCTGACGCCAAGGAAAAGCAGAGTTTCCCGCGCTCGGCCACCTCGACCGCTTACCTCGCCTATGTCCGCGCCAAGACACCGGCGTTGAAAGCGTCTGCGCTGGCGACGCTCGGAGAAAGCCTCGCTTTGCGCTCGCAATGGCGCCCCTCCATCAACGCCTACCGGTTGAGTTTGAAGCTGGCGCCGTCCACGGTCGTGAAGGCCGCCTATGACACTCTGGTCGCGCAGCACGGCTTCCGCATGCTCGATTATACTGTCGACAGCGAGGCCGCATCGCCGCGCCTCTGCCTCCAGTTTTCCGAGCCGCTCGCAAAAGGCGAGAGCGATTTCGGGAAGTTCGTCACGGTCAACGGCGCGCCCGCGCCCTCCGTGAAAGCCCAGAATGAGCAGCTATGCGTCGAGGATTTGCGGCATGGCGAGCGTTACGAGCTCAAAGTGCGCAGCGGCATGCCGTCCGTCATCGCCGAGGAGCCGCTCGCCAAGCCGCTTGACCTGACCGTTTACGTTCGCGACCGCAAGCCGCTCGTTCGCTTCACCGGTCGCAACTATGTGCTGCCGCGCACCGGCCAGCAGGGCGTGCCGCTGGTGAGCGTGAACACCAAAAGCGTGAATGTCGAAATCTATCACATTGGCGACCGCCGCCTCGCGAATGAGGTGATCGACGGGGATTTTGCCAACGCCATCGGAAGCTACAAGGCGGACCAGTTGCGCGACCAGCAGGGCGAAAAACTCTGGTCCGGCGCGATGCCTGTCAAAACCACGCTGAACGAGGAAGTTACGACCGCCTTCCCGATAGACGAACTCCTGCCGAATTTGAAGCCCGGCCTTTATGTGATGGTCGCGACCGCCGAGGGCAGCAGCGCCGAGGACTGGGCCGATAAGGCGACGCAATGGTTCGTCGTTTCCGATCTCGGCCTCACTGCGATGTCAGGGCAGGATGGCGTGCATGCGTTCGTGCGTTCGCTGGCGACCGGCGGCCCCGCCGAGGGCGTTGAAGTGCGTCTCGTCGCACGCAACAACGAAGTTCTCGCGACGCTGAAATCCGACGCGCAGGGCTATGCGAAATTCGACGCCGGTCTGGCGCGCGGAGCCGGCGGGCTTGCGCCAGCCATCCTTGTCGTCCGCGGCGCCGACAACGACTACGGCTTCCTCGACCTGACAAAATCCGCGTTCGACCTGACGGATCGAGGCGTTGGCGGGCGCCAGAACCCGGGCGCGCTCGACGCCATGCTGTTCACAGAACGCGGCGTCTACCGCCCGGGCGAAACGGTGTATCTCACGGCCATCCTTCGCGATAACGCGATGCGCGCGGCCATCCTGCCGCTGACGGTCAAGATCATGCGACCCGATGGCGTGGAGCACAAATCGCTGGCGCTCAGCGATGGCGGCTCTGGCGGCCGCAGCCTGTCGCTCGCGCTGCCGTCTACCTCCATGACCGGCACATGGCGCATGGTCGCCTACGCCGATCCGAAGGGCGCAGCGATCGGCCAGGTTTCGTTCCTCGTGGAAGACTACACGCCCGAGCGGCTTGAAATGACCCTGAAGCCGAAAACCGAGGCGGCAACGCCCGGACAGCCCGTCGAGATCGGCGTCAGCGCGCGCTATTTATATGGAGCGCCCGCCGCGAGTTTGGGTCTCGAAGGCGAGGTCGTCGTCGCGGCGCGCTCCGGCGGCGATCAGAAGTTTCCGGGCTATGTTTTCGGCGTCAGCGGGCAGGATGTCACGCAGACGCGCCAGCCGCTCGCTAATCTGCCGGTCACGAGCGCAAGCGGCGACGCCGTTATTCAGGCCGCGCTGCCGCCACTGCCGGACACCGCTCAACCGCTCGAAGCGCGCGCGAACATTCGCCTGCGTGAGCCATCCGGCCGCGTGATCGAGGAAACGGTGACATTGCCGGTGAAGGCGCGGTCGATGGTCATCGGCGTCAAGCCCGCGTTCGCCAATAATCACCTCGCGTCGGGACAGACCGCGCAATTCGACATCATTGCCGCCAGTCCGGATGGCAAATTGGCTGCGCTGAAAGGCCTGAAATGGGAGGCGTTCAAGCTCGAATCGCGCTTCCAGTGGTATAACCGCGACGGGCGCTGGGATTACGAGACAGTCGAATACACCCGCAAAATCGCGAATGGCATGATCGACACTGCCGAAGCCGCACCCACCCGCATAGAGGCGGCGCTGGACAGCGGCTCCTACCGGCTGGAGATCAGCGCGGCGGGCCAGCCCGGATTGTTCACGAGCTATAATTTCACCTCCGGCTGGTATGTGTCCGAAACATCCGACAAGCCGGACATTCTGGACCTCGCGCTTGACAAGGAACGCTACGCCCCCGGTGACGAGATGAAAGTCCGCATCGAGCCGCGCATGGCGGGGCAGGCCATCGTCACCATCGTCAGCGACCGCTTGCTCGCGATGAAAACCGTCGCTGTCGACGCCTCGGGCGGGGAGGCTTCATTCACCGTCGATAAGGAATGGGGCGCGGGGGCTTACGTCACCGCAATCCTTTTCCGCCCGATGGACGAAAGCGCAAAGCGCATGCCGGGCCGCGCCATCGGCGTCGAATATCTGCCGCTCGACAACACCGCCAGCACGATAGCCGTCGACGTGAAAGCGCCTCAGAAAGCGCGGCCGAACGAGGCGCTCACACTGCCGATTAAACTCGCGGGCCTCACTGCTGGAGAGAAAGCGCATGTCGTCGTCTCGGCGGTCGATCTCGGCATCCTCAACCTGACCAGCTACAAGACTCCAAAACCCGACGCCTATTTCTTCGGACAGCGCCGTCTTGGCGTCGAGGTTCGCGATCTTTACGGGCGCCTCATTGACGGCATGCAGGGCGTGCGCGGCTCGATCCGCTCCGGCGGCGACGGAGGCATGAGCATTCAGGGCCGCCCGCTCAACAGCGAGCCCGTGGCGCTCTACTCCGGCATCGTCGAAGCGCCCGCCAACGGCGAGGTCGAGATCACCTTCAACGTGCCCGCCTTCGACGGCACGCTGCGCGTCATGACCGCCGCATGGAGCGCCGACAAGCTCGGCCACGCCGTTAACGACGTCATCGTCCGCGATCCCGTGGTGCTCGCGGCGACCCCGCCCCGCTTCCTGACCCTCGGCGATAAATCCGAGATGCATGTGAGCGTGCACAACGTGGAGGGCGCCGCCGGGGATTACGAGCTCGCCACCGCTGTCGAAGGCGGCGTCAAGCTTGCGAACGCCGAACCGCTCAAAAAAATGGCGCTGAAGGCCGACGAACGCGTCAGCCTCACAGTGCCGGTCTCCGGCGACAATATCGGTTCGGGCGCCATTTCGCTCAGCCTCACCGGCCCGGATGGTTTCAAAGCCGAGCGCAGCTTCAAGCTCGACATCGCGCCGCCAGCGCCGAACGTGACGCGGCGAACGCTGCAGACGCTCGCGGCGAACACCGGTTCGATCACGGTGGGCCAGAATCTGATCGCCGATCTGATCCCGTCAACGGCCAAGGTGATCGTCAACGCTGGCCGCAGCGCGACGTTCGACGTGCCCGGCCTACTGTTGTCGCTCGATCGCTATCCGTATGGCTGCGCCGAACAAACGGTCAGCCGTGCGATACCCCTCCTCTATTTCAACGAAGTGGCGCAGGCGGCGGGCCTTGCCGGTGAGAAAGGCGCAAACGACCGCATCGCGAAGGCCATCGAACGGGTCGCCGCGCTGCAGGATTCGAGCGGCGGCTTCGGTCTCTGGTCGGCAGGCAACGCCGATCTGTGGCTGACGGCCTACGTGACCGATTTCCTGTCGCGCGCGAAGGAAAAGAAGCATGCGGTCCCCCCGCTCGTTCTCGAAAACGCCCTCGACCGGCTGAAAAACAGCGTCAACTCCGCGGAGGAATTTGAGTCCGGCGGCGAGGAACTGGCCTATGCGCTTTATGTCCTTGCGCGCTCCGGCCGCGCCGTGATTGGCGATCTGCGCTATTACACCGACACCAAGCTTGATGCGTTCTCCACCCCGCTCGCCAAGGCCCAGCTCGGCGCATCGCTCGCGATGTATGGCGATAAGGAGCGCGCCGAACGCGCTTTCGCTGCCGCGCTCGACAGCCTGAAACCTGCGCCAAGCGCGGATTTCCTCGCATCCCGCGCCGATTTCGGAACTTCGCTCCGCGACAGTGCGGCGACTCTCACGCTCATTTCAGAAAGCGGGGCGATGCAGAGCGCGGTGCCGGGCGTTACCGAAAGCGTGCGCCGCTTCCGCGATCTCTCGCGCTCGACCAGCACGCAGGAAAACGCATGGCTGCTACTCGCCGCAAAAGCGCTGATCGACTACAATCAGAACCTCTCGCTGGCGGTGAACGGCGAGCCGCAACAGGGGCAGGTTCAGCGCAGCTTGACCGCAGATCAGATCGCGGCAAAGCCCCTGAAGATCACGAACGCAGGCGCGCAGCCCGTGCCCGCGTCGATTATCGTCAGCGGCGCCGGCGTGCAGCCAGAGCCTGCCGCCGCAAACGGCTTCAGCATCGAGCGCCAGATTTTCACGCCAGACGGCAAGGCGGCTGATCTAGCCAAGGCTGCGCAGAACGACCGTTTCGTGGTCGTTCTCAAGGTGACGGAAGCGGAGGCGATGCTCGGCCATATCGTGATCGAGGACAGGCTGCCCGCCGGTTTCGAAATCGAAAATCCGAAGCTGCTGAAAAGCGCGGACCTAAAAGCTTTCTCCTGGCTGAAAACCGAACTGACGCCTGCGCATACGCAATTCCGCGATGACAAGTTCGTCGCGGCCTTCAGCTTCACCGATGCGGCCCGCGAGGAAGCCGCCGAGATGACGCTCGCCTATGTCGTGCGGGCCGTCATGCCGGGCAATTACCTGCACCCAGGCGCCATGGTCGAGGATATGTATCGGCCGGAGCGATTTGCGCGCACGGTCGCCGCGCGTGTCGAAATATCGAATTAGAGCGGAAAGCGCCTGCGATGGGCGACAATGTCGATTTGGCCGCGCCGCCGCTCTCCCCCGACGATGGGCTCGACAAGCGCCACCCCTCGTCGCCTTGGGGAGCCTTTCGACTGTTGGCGTCGATACGCAAGCGCGCCCGAATGCTTGGGGGTCTGGCGCTGGCCGCGCTCGGCGTTGTCCTGCTGATCGGAGCGGCGTTAGAACTCGCGGCTTGGAAAATGGGCCCCGCTCCGCTCAATGCGGCTAGCGACAATTCCCGTGTCGTTCTGGACAGAAACGGGCAATTGCTCCGCGCCTACACCACGCCGGAGGGCCGCTGGCGACTGCCGATCGCCTCAGGCGATGTCGACCAGCGCTACCTCGCCATGCTGCTCGCCTTCGAGGACAAACGCTTTTACGACCACGGCGGAGTCGACGTAAAAGCCATCGCCCGCGCCGGCTGGCAGATGCTGCGCGAGCGCCGCGCGGTCTCCGGCGCCTCGACCATCACAATGCAGACGGCGCGACTGCTCGGCGGCTCAAGAACGCAATCCGGC
>JBGSLP010000192.1:0-3469 GCA_041740655.1 Alphaproteobacteria bacterium | reverse complement strand
GATGCGGTCAATATCCCCCACAGAGGTGCCGCCAAACTTCATAACCAGAAGAACCATCGCCGCTCTGTTCGCTTTATGTTCTCTCGCCGTTGAGCGATTTTTACCCGTGTATCGAGTCGATTGCAATCACTAAAATTGTCTACAACCTGCACCGCCCCATCGCGCGGAAGCGTTGGCCTTATAAGGCGCGACCCACAGCAAAGCAAGGTTTCGGAATATTTGAGACGGCTTTAACAAGCAGCTTTGACCAGCCCTTACTCAGCGGTTTACGTCGCCTGGCAGACCCTCTCGCCTCAAAGCGACCCATTATAGTAATTTGCTATGATGTCATAGCCAAACGGTCATTCTCCCATTTCAAACGCCTTGTTAGAGGTTATTAGCGGCGACAAGCGGTGCGCCGTCGCTAAGAAATTCGTTTTTTGGGAGATTGGAATGAAGACCCTATTTGTGGCGGCAATAGCGATAATGTCGCTCAGCGTAACGGCGTCCGCTATGGACTGCCAGAAGGAATTTCGTGTTCGCCTGGACAAGATGATGACGAAGACCGCGATTGCGAGCAGCGATGTCGTCAGCTCAACACGCTTTATGCTTCAAGGCTACGACGCATGCATGAAGGGCGATACGAAATCCGCTTTTGAGTTTTTTGAAAAAGCTGGCAAGTCTGGCGGCTAATCACAATTCAAGCCCGACAGAAACTGGCTGCGCGGATATCCTCCTTCGCAGCCTTTTTTGTGGCTAAGCCTTGGAGAGAGCGCTGGCCTCGCTGTAAAAACTCTCCACCCGCTCCATAAGCCAATCCCACGCCACCTGCTCACGCGGCCCCGCCGTCTTTGAAATCGCTATTTGTAGATAATCGATTTCGGACTTTACCTTTTCCCGGGGCAGCATATGTACACGGCTGGCAAGGATCGCCAGTTCGATGACAGCTCCTTGCGCGCGATTGAAGCCCGGCGCCGGTCTGTGCGAAACCGACTGCACGATCCGGCAGTTGAACTTCGGACGCAGTTCGTCCTCCGTGATGCTGACGACCTCAAATTCCTGATGTGCGACGGCGTCCGCCAGATATTGCCCAGCGATTTTTTCCGCCTGCGCGAGCGGCCATTCCTTGCGCCCCGTCAAGCAGCCAGCGAAAATCCGCACATCGTCCGTTATGCTAGCGGTTAAAAACGGGTGCGCGCGTAAATTCGCCAGCGTCCGCGACGGTTTAAACGGCGCGACGATCCACTCCTTGCCGCTCTGGATGAGTCCAAGCGGGGCTATGTGGGCCGCGCCATCGGCATCCTGCGTGACCAGTATCGTCTCGTGAATGAAGGGCATCAACTCGCCTTCTCGGTTCTGTGGCGCTTCGGTTCCAGCGTTGTGCCCGCCGCTTTTGGCGTCGTCAAATCCTCGATCTCCGCTTCCGCCGCGGCCCCCCAATTCAGGGGGTTATCCTGCGCGTAGCGTTTGCCCAGCTTCCACGCGATTTCCGCGCGAGCCAACTCCACGCCGAGATAGAACGCATGGCCCCCGTCTTCCGCGACATCGAGCTTCGGGAAAAACTCGAACGGGTCGCGCTCTACCCAATGCCCACGCCTGCTGAACACATGCACGCCGTCCTCGGCGACATCGATGCGGAAGTTGTCGTCCTTGATTTCGCGGGCGGTCGCGGCGATTTCCTCCGCGCCGTAAGGAAACGGCTTTTTGTCGTGCAGCGACATCAACGCGTGCGAGTAATCGCGCGGCAGGCTGGCGTCCTCGCGCGCAGCGAACATCATGCGGCGTGCGGCGTCATGCTCCTCGATGGTGCGGCGCGTGTGCGGGCTGACCTGCACGATCAGCACGTTGCGAATGAACAGCTCCGAGCAAATGCCCAGCAGCATCGCGGTGACGCCGCCTGAATCGGCGTCCGTCAATTCCGTGAGATTGCCGGTGCCCATGAGCATCTCGGCGTCGGGCCGCTGGCGGCGAAACTCGGCATAGCGCAGCAGCGAGGTCGTGAAACCGTAGTGGATGGGGTCGAGGATAGGGTCGCAAATGCAGGGTAGGCCTTTGAAGGCCATAGCGTCAGACGCGCGAATGAGCGAGGCGAGATCGCCGTGCGGCGCGGGGATGAGCACCGGCGTCGCGCCCGTTTCCTCGGCAATCCAGAGATTGTTTTCGTTGAGGCTGAGGAGAAAATCGGCGCCCACACGTCCACCCTCGAGCAACTCGGCCTCGCTGGCGCTGTCGACGCTGACCTTCAGGCCCGCAGCTTTCAGCGCGCGCACCGTGTCGGCCATATGCGGAAAAGGCGTATCCGGCAGGCAGCCGAGGTCAATCACGTCGGCGCCTGCGCGCTGGTGGGCGAGGGCGCGCTCAACCACGGCATCGACGCTCATGCGCGGCGCATCGACAATCTCGGCGAAAATGCGCAAATCATGACGCGAGAGATCAGGCTTGGCGCCGCGCTTACCAAAATATTCCGGCAGGTCCTTCAACTCCTCCGGCCCACGCTCGAAGGCCGCGCCGAAATGAGCGGATAGCGCGTCGAGATCAGCGCGGCAACGTCCGGGTATGACAACGCGATCCGCATTTATCGGCTGCGGCAACCGGCGGCGGATGAGCGCCTCGGTCATCAGCGCCGCCACTTTCACGCCCATGTCCTGAATGCGCCATTCCCGGCCGCCGAAATCAATGCTCGCAAGCACTTTCTCGAGGCGCGGTCTCGCGAGGGTGCCAGTCAGAAAAACAATTCGCTCCGTCATGCAATGCGCTCATCCAGCGCGCGGATTTCCGAAAGTGATGTGTTCCACAGGCGCGTTCACGATGCGGGCTCCGAGGCCGGGCTGGCCTTGCTCATCATGCGCGAGGGCGTTTTGCATGCCCGGCCAGTCATCTGGTCCAAGCCATATGGCCTTCGCGCCGCTTCTGGCAAGATACATTGGAAATAACGGATCGACGACCCGACTTGCGCTGAGATCCTCAGCATTAACTTCGTCCTGCGTCGGCGCTGCCGATTTGACCAGCGTGATCAGCCGCGCGCCCATTTCGCCAGCGAGCCATGCGGCGAGGCTGTCCGAGGTCATATCCCAGGTCTGCGCGACCTCGTCGTGATTGCCGGCCAGCTGCGACGGCGCCCACACGGGGATCAGGCGGCGCACCCACGCTTCCTCGAAATCATCCGCTGAATGACAGATACTAAACCGCTTGTTGAGATCGCAGAAGGCGTGCGCGTTCTGATCCATGCCGAGCATTGCCATGACATGCGCGGCTTTATCCGAAAACCCCATTGCAGGCTGCGCGCGTCGCACGGCGTCCGCAAAAGGTCCGCCTCCGGGCACAATTATGAGGGTGGACGCAATTTTGCCGATGGCGTCGAGCCACAGTCGCAATCTCGGATCAGCGCACAGGCTTCCGCCAATCTTGATGACGACGAGATTACGCGCAGCGCCGCCAAGGCGCATCAGTCTGCGGCTCCGCCCGGTTTTTGATCGCGTCCGTGAAGCAT
>JBGSLP010000191.1:0-4983 GCA_041740655.1 Alphaproteobacteria bacterium | reverse complement strand
GCCGTCCGGCTCACGGGCGGCGGCGGCGTGGTCGCTCGCCGGATCGAGGCGGGGGCGGCCATTGGCGGCGCGCTCTTCCTCGTTCTCATGGGCGTTGTGTTTTTCATGGCGTCGCTTGGGCCGACCAAGCCCTTCGCATTCTAGGCGATCGCCATGACGCAGTTCCCCGCCGTGAAAGCCGTCGTTTTTGACGCTTACGGCACTCTGTTCGACGTGCATTCGCCAGCAATGACATTGATCGCGGCCATTGGCCCTTCCGCCTCGCGATTTTCCGACCTGTGGCGGCAAAAGCAGCTTGAATATACATGGTTGCGCAGTCTCATGGGCGCGCATACGGATTTCTGGCAGGTCACGCAGGATGCGCTCGATTACGCCATGGAGGCGACGCAGATTACGGACGCCGATTTGCGCCGCAAACTGTTGGACCTCTTCCGCACGCTCTCGGCATACCCTGACGCTGCGCCCTCTCTTGCATCGCTGCGGGCGGCAGGGCTTCGCACCGCAATTCTGTCAAACGGAACTCCGGAGCTGCTGGCGCAGGCTGTAACATCGGGCGGGCTAAATGGCGCCTTCGACGCGATCTTGTCGGTCGAGGCAGCGGGCATCTATAAGCCATCGCCTTTGGTTTATGCCCTTGCGTTGGACGCGCTTCGGGTCGACGCGCACGAGATCGCCTTCGTTTCATCCAACGGCTGGGATGTTGCGGGAGCTTCGCAGTTTGGATTCAATGCAGTGCACATCAACCGCGCTGGCCATCCGCCGGAGCGCCTGCCTGCGCCG
Organism: Alphaproteobacteria bacterium; assembly: GCA_041740655.1. Classification (GTDB taxonomy): domain Bacteria; phylum Pseudomonadota; class Alphaproteobacteria; order Rhizobiales; family Rhodomicrobiaceae; genus JAWXCE01. The sequence goes on along the minus strand of JBGSLP010000191.1, from coordinate 4,203 downwards.
CCGCGCGCCATCATCGGAAGCCTTAGCGAACTCCCACCTCTGCTCGGGCTTTGATGCAAGGCCCGGGCTGGCGTTGCCGATCTGCGACGTTTTTGCCTGACTGCCAGCCCTACAACTTCGTAACTTTACAGGCCCGGCGGATCATGCAATTCTTTGCTCAGTTTCAACAAACGGAAGGAGGTGATCCAATGTCGAGTGGGATTTCAATGCTGAAGGTGCAGCCTTGGTCTATCTCTTTGACGATGGAGCAGCCTCCGTTGTCAGCTTGATAAGCTGGAACAGCGCCGCTTAATGCGTTGCGCGTTCGGGCTGTAGCCGCAGCCAGTCTCACGGAAAGGGTCGCGTATCACGCGGCCCTTTTTGTCTTTCAGAAATGCCCGATTTGGGTGATCACGCGGCTTTGCGAAACCGAAGCAGCGAGAAAACGCCACCCGGAAACAGTGGGCGATTTTCCGTCAATGTCAGCCTTTCGCACACCATCACACGCTCCGGCGAAAAAACCGGATGCCAGCCCAGCGTCTGCGCAAAGGGCGCCATTTTATGCTCGACCCAGCCGCGCAGGCCATGATCCTGGCTGAAGTGATTGACCAGCATGACTTCGCCGCCGGGGGCGCACACACGATCAAGCTCGCGCATGACCTTGGCGGCGTCCGGCACCACCGTCATCACATACATGGCCACGATAGTGTCGAACGTGTCATCGGCGAAGGTCATCGCCGATGCGTCCATCTCATACAGCCCTGCGACGTTCTTGAGGCCGTCCTTGGCGACGCGTTCCCGAGCCTTGGCGAGCATGTCGGTTGATAGGTCTATGCCAGTGATCTCAAGGCTGCGCGCGTAGCCGGGCAGTGAAAGCCCCGTGCCGACGCCGACTTCCAGCACTTTCGCGGCCCGCCCGGCATGGCTTTCGTTTATGAGCTTTACAGCGCGGCGCCGTCCAGGACCGGCGATGACGCCAAAACTATAATCATAAACAGGCGCCCAACGCTTGTAAGCGCGGCGCACGGCGTCATCGTCTAAAGCTGCTTGCTTGGCCACGGTCATTTCCTGAATAAACTAAACTACGCCCGATTTTTCCGCGGCGACGATCCACCCGCCGCCCAGAACCCGAGCGCGCGCCTCGCCGCTATCGTAAAATACGCAGGCCTGTCCGGGCGACACTCCATGCTCGCCGTTATGGAGATCGACGAAAACCCGCCCCGAAACCACGGAAAGCGTTGCCGGCGCTGGCGGCTGCGAGGAACGCACTTTCACCCAGACCGGGGTTCCAGACGCTGGCTGCGCATCGAGCGGCTCGTCGCCTAGCCAGTTCACATCCCTTAACGCGATGCGATAGGTCGCAAGCGCCTCGCGCGGCCCGACGATGACGCGCCGTAACGCAGGATCGAGTTGGATGACGAAGAGCGGTTCGCCAGAGGCGACGCCCAGGCCCTTCCGCTGGCCGATGGTGTATTTGATGATGCCCTCGTGGCGGCCCAGCGTGCGACCGTCGACGTGCACGATATCGCCCGGCTCGGCGGCGCCCGGATGCAGTCGCTCTATAACCTGCGTATAGCGCCCCGAGGGGACGAAGCAGATGTCCTGGCTGTCGGGTTTGGCGGCGACCGCCAGATTGAAATCGCCCGCAAGCCGACGTGTTTCATCCTTGCTCATGTCACCGAGCGGAAAGCGCAGGAAGCCGAGTTGCTCATGCGTGGTCGCGAAGAGGAAATAGCTTTGATCCCGCGCTTCATCCTCCGCGCGGAAAAGCGACCAGCCATTTGAGCTTGGGCGGCTGGCGATATAATGCCCGGTCGCCATGACATCGGCCTGCAGGTCTTTCGCCGCGCCGAGCAGGTCGGTGAACTTGACCGACTGGTTGCACTGCACGCACGGGATAGGGGTCTCGCCTTCGAGATAGCTTGCCGCGAACGGATCGATCACGGCGCGCCTGAAGCGGTCTTCATAGTTGAGCACGAAATGCGGGATGCCGATGGCGTCGGCCACGCGCCGCGCGTCGTGAATATCCTGCCCCGCGCAGCACGAGCCCTTGCGAGCCGTCGCCTCGCCATGGTCGTAAAGCTGCATGGTAATGCCGATGACATCATAGCCCTCCCGCTTCAGCAGCGCCGCTACCACAGAGCTGTCGACGCCCCCAGACATGGCCACAACAACGCGCGTGTCGGCCGGCGCTTTCGCGACGCCAAGGCTGTTCAGCGCAATTTCGCTGTTCGCCGCGTTAGCAGGGTGCGGCTCAGAAATTGTGGAGTGATAGGTCATGACCGATGTTGTAGCGCGCGCAGGGCTTGCAATCAAATTTTTCGCGTAAGGCAACTTTTACCGGATATGGCGCAAAGCGGTACTGATCGCAAGATGCCGTACACCATGATCCAACGGCGGCGTTGTCTGCACGCAGAGATTGCGCTAAGTCTCGAGCGTTCTGTAAAGTCGCTGCAATATATTTCTCGTTCACCAATCGGCTTAAGCCTGCATTAAATCACGCCCGCTAGTGTCACGTTCGATGTGGTCTGGTTTTTTGTTGAGAGTACGATGACCGAACAATATAGAGCGCGCGTAAAATATGTGATTGGCCCCGATGGGGCGCCCCTGACAGTCGCCGATCTGCCTCCGTCCAACACCAAGCGGTGGGTCATCCGCCGCAAGGCCGAAGTGGTCGCCGCAGTACGCGGTGGATTGCTGAGCCTTGAGGAAGCCTGCGGTCGGTATAAGCTGACCGTGGATGAATTCCTGAGCTGGCAGCGATCCATTGATCGTCACGGCCTGCCGGGCCTGCGCGCAACCCGCGTCCAGGATTATCGGGCGTAGCGTTATTGCAGCAACTTCAGGTTCGCTGATATTGCAGTGGCGGAAGTGGCGTAAAACCTCCGGGTTGCGGTGCGCCCCCGCCGCATTCGGAGCGCCCAAACGCCCAGGTCTCGATATCCCGGCGCAGTTTTGCCGCAAGCTCCGGCGACATTGAGAGGTTGCGGGTCGATATAAGGGTGTTTTCGTTGTAGGGATGAAACTCGACCTCGAAACCCTGATCTCCCCTATATCCTTGCCCGTTGTCAGGAAAGATGCGTATAGCCGCTGCCGTGTTGGGAAAGCGCTCGCCGCCAATTGATGTCAGCACAGGCTTCAGGTTGGTGCTATAGCCGGAAAGCAAGGGCTGAGGACCGCCAAACCAGCACGCCTGCATCTTCTGCGAAAAGCTGTTCTGCACGGTTTGGGGATCGCCAAAGGAAATGCGCTGCGCCTCCGCGCCGCTCAGCTGCGATATTGTCGAGCCCCTTTTCGAGCATGCGCCGCCCGCCAACGCGATACTCAGAATGAGGCCAGATAAGGCCAGCTTCTGCATTCAATCACCTTCCCCGAGGATGGCCTACGTAGACGGTGAATTAAGTTGGAAAAATGTCCGCTTGCCGTGAGCGGCGATCAATAAAGTGTCTGCGGCGGACGGGGCACAGTTATGCGGAGCAGCCCTCGCCGCCATCGGCCCAGCGCGCAATGTCGGCCCGTAGCCGCTCGCTGTCGTCCTCGCTCAGTCGGACGTTCACGCTTTCAACGGTCGAGCCGCTGCCAGAGGCGTTGATCTCGACCCGGAATGCAAACCGCCCTAGCTTCTGGCCTTCAACCCGCTCATAGATCGCGATCTTGGCTTGGCCGCCATCGTTCAAGGACGCCTCGCCGTCGAAATTGTGGTTCGGCAGTCTTGGTTTGGCGTAAGCCAGCCAGCATCTTTTGACAGCCAGCGCGATGGCGGAGTAAGCGGCGGTTGGGGACATGTCCGAGCGAACGGACGCCGGTGCGTACAACCCGGGCTTGGTGAGCGATGCGACGGTGAGTTGCGACGCAAAGCCGCTGAAAAAGCTGGAAGACGGTTTTGGCGGCGGCGAGCCGACCTGCGGGACCATGGCCGACAGGCTTTTGCCGCGCAGCCTGACGATGGCGCCGCGGATGTCGGTGACGGTCAATTCGGCAAGCGGCCTGTCGTCGACCAGTCGGATCAGATTGGCCAGGTCGCGCTGATAGGCCTCGACCGTATGCAGCGACAGCCGCCGTTCGGCGGCGAGGTGTTGCAGATACTGCGCGACCGCGCTCACCGCCGTTTTATTCCTGCATCCGTACCAGCGCGGCGCCGATCAACTGGCCCAGCCGTTCGAGGTAGAGCGTGCCCATACCGGGGTAAAAGCGCTTGGCTTCTTCGGACGCCAGCACCAGTAG
>JBGSLP010000190.1:0-7536 GCA_041740655.1 Alphaproteobacteria bacterium | reverse complement strand
AAGCTGCCGGACAGTTTGACCTTCAGATACTGACCTTTGCCCATAAGGTTTCGCTCGGTATATGAAACTTCGCCGATCACGCCCTCGTTCGATGAGTAGCCAGCGGCAAAAGCGAGTTCGCCTGTTGAATTTTCTTCAAGCTCGATCGTCAGCACCACGCGGTCAGCGGACGAACCGTTCTCGCGGTTAACCTTCACGCTCTTGAAGAAGCCAAGGCTAACGAGACGCTGACGAGCCTGATCGACCATAAGCCGATTATAGGCGTCACCTTCGGCAAGGCGGAATTCACGGCGAATGACGTAGTCGAGCGTCCGATAGTTGCCGATAACGTTGATGCGCTCGATGTAAATCCGCGGTCCCTGCTCGACGACATAATTCACGGTGATGATGCGCGAGACCGGGTCGCGATCAATGCGCGGACGCACCAAGCCAAATGCATAACCCTGGTTAGCGACCGCTACAGTCAAACGCTCAGTCGTCTTGTCGATCGCCTCAGCGTTGTAAACCTGACCTTTGCTGAAAAGAAGCTCGCCACGAAGCGACTGCGGATCCACAGATGTCAGCGCTGACTCAATGTTGATGTCGCCAAACCGGTAAAGTTCGCCTTCTTCAACTGTAAATGTGATGAAGAAGCCCTTGCCGTCGCGATCCAGATCGGCGTTTGCAGCGACCACGCGCGCGTCGGCGTAACCGCTTTTCAAGTAAAACCGGCGAAGAAGCTCACGGTCAAGATTGAGGCGATCCGAGTCAAAGACGTCCGTGGTGCTCAGAAATTTGTACCAAGCCGATTCGCTTGTTGAGACAGCGCTTCTCAACTGAGCGTCGGAAAATGCTTCGTTACCGATGAAGTTGATGCTGTAAACCTTAGTGTCCGGGCCTTCGCTGATCTCGAAGACCAGATTGACGCGGTTGTGGTCCAATTCGATGATTTTCGGCTCGACGGTCACCGCATAATAACCGGAGCGTTGATAAACGTTCAGAATGCGCTGGACGTCCGACTGGACGCGCGCACGGGTAAACACTTGGCGATCCTTAAGCTGGATTTCAGCTTTCAGAACATCGTCCTTGATTTCCTTGTTGCCCTCGAAAGCGACGCGGTTGACCACTGGGCTTTCGACCACCGTTACAACAAGGACGCCGCCGTTCAGGTTGATTTTCACATCCTGGAAAAGGCCGGTCGCAAAAAGCGCCTGAAAGCTTTCCTCAGCTTTCGAGCTTTCGTAGCGCTCGCCAACGGACAAGGTGAGGTACGTCTTTACGGTTTCCGGCTCGACCCGCTTGTTGCCGACAACGCGGATGTCGCGAATGACGCCGCCCTGGGCTTGAGCTTGAGTGACCTGGAGAGACCCGCTCTCGAGCACGCCGCCCATCAGCATGCCGCTCAATGCCAGAGCTAACGTTAAAGTTTTACCGATCAACAGTCGCAGCATTATGCTCTGCCCCTTAAAACGTCCGTCCCCCACGATCAGTCCTTGGCAAATGCGGTCATCTTTAGACCGCAACGTGACTGGCGTCATCCTAGCCAATCAGGTCGTCTCTGCCTGTCACCCCCCGGCAACAGACCATACCTTTGCAAGCACCGCGAAATTCAACAACCCAGCAGACCAGTGAGTCAGATTTTCAGAAAAATCGACTCACATCGTTCCAGGTCGAGAAAATCATTAACATAAGCAATAATGCGAGGCCAATCTTAAAACCAAACTCTTGGGATCGCTGGCTTAATGGGCGCCCGACTATGGCTTCTATGCCATAGTAGAGAAGGTGTCCGCCGTCCAAAACAGGGATTGGAAAGAGATTAAGCAGCCCGATGCTCACCGAGATGATGGCTGTCAAGCGAATAAGCTCGGCAAGCCCGAACGTTGCGACCTGCCCGGCAACCCTCGCAATGCCAATGGGCCCGCCCAACTGGTTGGCCGAGACGCACGGGCTGCCAACAACGAGTTTCTGAACAAAAATCAGCGGTTGCTTCATCCAGAAATAGGTTTCCTGCGCGCCCATCTTAATGGCGTCGACTACGCCGTATTGAGCGATCCGCCGCTCGCCCTTCGTCGATATGCCGAGTTGGCAGACGAGGTTTTCGCCGCCCATGCTGTCTTTGATGGTCCTAGCCTCAGGCGTGACGGTCAGCGAAACTTCCTCACCGGCGCGCCTTACCCGAAATTCGAGCGGTTTGTCGGCGCCGAGCATCACCACCCGCTGCACCTCGTCAAAACTGTCGATGCGCGTGCCATCGATCGACAGAATCTGATCGCCAGCCACGAAACCTGAACGCTGCGCAGGGCTATTCTCAACGACGCTCTCGATTTTTGGATCGATCATAGGCTTGCCGAGCGTGCCGAAAAGCGCCGCGAACACCAGAAGCGCGAGGATAAAATTCGCGATCGGTCCAGCGGCGACGATGAACGCACGGTCGCCGAGCGGCGCGTCGTGGAAATTTCCCCGCCGCTGCTCCGGCGTCATCTGCTCCAGTTCCTCGCGACTGGCCGGCATGCTCGCCGCATTCTCGTCGCCCTTGAACTTTACATAGCCGCCAAGCGGTATCCAGGCCAGCCGCCAACGGGTGCCGTGGCGGTCGTTGAACCCGGCGATTTCGCGCCCGAATCCGATCGAGAACGTCTCGACCGCAACGCCGCACCAGCGCGCCGCCAGGAAATGCCCCATTTCGTGAACGAACACGACGATGCTGAGGACAAACAAAAACGGAATGATATAGCCCAGAGGGGGCGGCAGTTCGGCTAGAAATGACATTTTCTATCCCTTGAATGGAAAACAGTTCCTCAGGCGGCGGCCATGGCCGCGCCCATCGATCCCAGAATTTCGTCGGCGATCCGGCGCGCCTGCGCATCCGTCGCAAGCACCTCGTCGATACTTACGGGCGCGTTTGAAACTCCAGAAATGGTCTTTTCGAGCGTTTTTTCGACAAGCGCCGGTATGCCGTTGAACGTCAATCGACCGCCCAGAAACGCCGCGACGGCAATCTCATTCGCGGCGTTCAGAACGATCGGCGCCAGTCCGCCCGCAAGCAAGGCCTGTCGCGCGATGCGCAAGGCAGGAAAACGGCCCTCGTCTACCGGTTGGAATGTGAGGCTGCCAATGGAGGCTAGGTCCAGCCGTGCGACAGGCGCCTGCATTCTGGCGGGCCAGGCCAAACTAAGTGCGATGGGCGTACGCATATCCGGCGAGGAGAGTTGAGCGAGCACTGAGCCATCGCAATAGTAAACCAGCGCGTGCACGATGGATTGGGGATGGACGAGGATGTCGAGCTGATGCACGCCGACGCGGAAAAGATAAAACGCCTCGATGATTTCGAGACCCTTATTCATCATCGTCGCTGAGTCGATGGTGATTTTGGCGCCCATCGACCAGTTGGGATGCTTCAGCGCCATTTGCGGCGTCACGGTTTTCAGGTCTTCCGCCGAGAAATTGCGAAAGGGTCCACCGGACGCCGTCAGGATGATTTTCTCAACGCCAGCGCACACGGTATTGTCAAGCGCCTGAAAAACGGCCGAATGCTCGCTGTCGACCGGCAACAGAATGGCTCGCGACGCGGCGACTTCCGCCATAAACAGCGCGCCAGCGCAAACGAGGCACTCCTTGTTGGCGAGCGCGACGGTCCGGCCCTGACGCACGGCGGCTAAGGTAGGGCGCAGCCCTGCGGCGCCAACGATTGCGGCCATCGTCCAGTCGGCGGGCCGCGCAGCGGCCTCCGTGATGGCGGCGGCGCCCGCTGCAACTTCGATATCCGTCCCCGCGAGAGCGCTTTTCAGATCTGAGTAAAGGTTTTCATCGCCAATGACCGCCAATCCGGCGCGGTATTTGATCGCCTGCGCCGCCAGCAACGAAACGTTGGATTGCCCGGTGAGCGCCGTCACCTCGAATGGCTCGGCGCAATGATCGAGAATATCGAGCGTGTTGCAACCGATCGAGCCGGTAGAGCCCAGAACCGTGATGCGGCGTGCGCCAGCGAGTGGGTTGCGTCTTGTATCCGCCATGCTATTTCCCGATCAACCGCACCAATAGATGAGCCATATGTGGCGCTTTATAGCCGCATGAGAAGGGCGGCGCCAGGGTGGCGCGGATCAATCGCCCAGGCAAGACACGCAGCGGCGACCGACGCGGCGACGAGACCATCAAGCCTGTCAAGAACACCGCCGTGCCCCGGAATAAGACCGCTGGAATCCTTCCAGCCGAAGAGCCGCTTCAGCGCCGATTCGCCAAGATCGCCCAACTGCGCGAGCAACGCGAGGCCCGCAGCGACTGCACCAAGCGCCACCATCGACGCGCCAATCGCATAGGCGAAAAGAACGCCGGCAACGCCTGCGGCCAACAGGCCTCCGATAAGTCCTGACCAGGTTTTCTTGGGCGAAATGCGCGGCGCCAGCCTTGGGCCGCCCACAAGGCGCCCGAATGCGAAAGCGGCGGTGTCGGTCGTCCAGACGATGATGAACAGGAAAAGGATGGCGTGCCATCCATCGACCGGGTCTCCGCGCAGCCAGATCATCGCGATGGCAGGCAGACCCGCATAGTAGACCCCTGCAGCCGACCACCACGCTTTTTCCGCACTGTCTGTGAGACGACGCAGAGCAAAGACGCCTGCTGTCGCGATCAGTATGATCGACAGCGCCGATCCAACCATGCCGTAAGCTGCCAGCAAGGCGGCGACAGCGGAGGCGACTACCTGTACGGCAAAAGCCTCATCAAGCCCTCGACCTCGAATGAGCCGTCCCCACTCCCACGCCATCAACGCGACGAAAACCGCGATGAGAACGGCGAAGGATACGGCACCGCTGTAAGTAAGCAGCAATGTTACCGTCACGAGAACGAGCGCGGAGTTGATGCGAAGCCATAACTCGCTTGGCTTCTTTCCGCCGGTGTTTTGTTGATCCGCCTTGGGTGGGCTGATGCCCTCGTTCATGCCCGGACTCGCGCTGACAGGCCGCCAAAACGGCGTTCGCGCGTTTGAAACTCCTCGATGCATGCAATCAGTGAGCATTTGTCGAAATCGGGCCAATAAGTATCGACAAAAACCAGCTCTGTGTAGGCGCACTGCCAAAGCAGAAAGTTGCTGATGCGCATTTCACCACTGGTCCGGATGAGAAGGTCGGGGTCTGGCAGGCCGCCAGTATCCAACGCGGCCTCAAACATATCCGCCGTAATGGCCTGCGGGTCAAATTCGCCTTTGTGCGCCTGCTCGGCTAGCTTGCGAGCCGCGCGCAAAATCTCGTCGCGGGCGCCATAATTGAAGGCGACCGTCAACTGCAACCCCTGATTATTCCGGGTGAGCGTCACGGCTTCGGAGATGAGCGATTGGATATCTTCCTCGACGCCATCGCCGGTGCCGATGACCCGGATGCGAACGTCACGCTCGTGCAACTCAGCGAGATCGCGGCGGATAAACCGGCGCAGCAGCATCATAAGGTCGAAGATTTCCTCGCGCGGGCGGCGCCAGTTTTCCGAAGAAAAGCTGAATAATGTCAGGTGCTTGACGCCGATCTCGCCCGCTGCGCGGACACACTCCCTGACCGCCTCGACGCCGCGACGATGGCCCTCGACCCGCGGGAGGCCTCGGCTTGCCGCCCATCTTCCGTTGCCATCCATGATGATTGCGACGTGCGGCGGCGATGTGCGACCCTCCGAAAATAACCGGGCCGGGTTATCCTGTTGCTGCATCGACTTTCAATATCCCCCGCGCGGCCATCTTGTATGGCCAGTCGCAGCCGCCGAAACTCATTATTATACTTGCATTATTTCTTGTTCTTTTGTCGTAAACGCCGCATCAATATCTTTGATGTTCTTGTCTGTCAAATCCTGTATTTTTGCCGAAGACGTGCGATGTTCATCCTCGCCAATGACGCCGTCTTTCTCCTGCTTTTTCAAAATTTCCATGGCGTCACGGCGCACGTTACGCACGGCGACTTTCGCCTGCTCCGTATATTTTGCCGCGATTTTCGTGAGGTCCTGACGCCGCTCCTGGTTGAGTTCAGGGATTGGAAGGCGGAGTGTCGTGCCGTCTGTAATGGGGTTCAGGCCAAGATCGGATTCGCGGATAGCCTTTTCCACCGCGCTGACCTGCTGCTTGTCCCACACCTGCACCGTGATCATGCGCGGCTCCGGCGCTGATACCGACGCCACCTGATTGATCGGCATGCGCGAGCCATACACATTGACCATGATCGGGTCCAGCAACGACGCGCTGGCTCTCCCCGTGCGAAGGCCGCCAAACTCGGACTTCAGCGCCGCGACCGCGCCTTTCATGCGCTTTTCAATTTCCTTGATATCGAAATCTGCCGCCATTTTCGTCTCCCATGCTGGTTTAATACCGGCATATCGCGCGGCTTGTCCGAAGTCCACACCTCAGGCAAAAGTGCGATTCAGCCTCCGCTGATCACGGTCGCCGGAGTTTCACCCGTGAAGAGTTTAACGATGTTGCCCGGCTTTAAAAGAGAAAACACGAGGACCGGAATTCGGTTGTCGCGCGCGATGGCGATGGCGGCCGCATCCATGATCTGGAGGTGTTGAGCAAGCACTTCCGTGTAGGTAATCGTGTCGTAGCGGACGGCGGATAGATCGGTTTTTGGATTGGCCGAGTAAACGCCGTCAACGCTGGTGGCCTTCAGGATCGCGTCGCAACCCATCTCTGCGGCGCGCAATGCGGCTGTAGTGTCCGTCGTGAAAAACGGGTTGCCCGTGCCGCCGGCAAAAATCACGCAGGCGCCCGCATCGAGATCCGCCATTGCCGCGTCGCGTTGATAAGGCGCGCACACCGTGGGCATCGGGATCGCGGAATAAACGCGCGAGTGCTGGCCCAGCGCGCGTAGAGCCTGACCAAGCGCGAGCGCGTTCATGACCGTCGCGAGCATGCCCATATAGTCGCCGGTGACACGGTCCATGCCCTTTGCGGCCCCCGCAAGGCCGCGAAAGATGTTGCCGCCACCCACGACGACGCTCATTTGCACGCCGCTGCGGCCAAGCTCTGCAATTTCACCAGCAAAGCGTTGCAACGCCGATGGATCGATGCCGTAGGACGCCCCGCCCATCAGCGCTTCGCCCGACAGCTTGAGAAGCGGCCGTTTGAAGCGAAGCGCTGGGTTCTGGTCGGTGATCGACATTACGATAAAGCCTTGGCGGAGTTACTTCTTTCCGGCTTTGGCTTTTGCAGGCTGTTTTGCCTCCGCAGGCTTCGGCGCAGGCTGCTTGCCATTTGTCTTTGAGTCTTTCGCCGCGGATTTAGCTGCCGGGGCGGCCTTGGCCGCAGGTGCAGCTTTGGCCTTTTCCGCCTTAGCCGGAGCGGTTTTGGCAGCCTGTGGCTTTTCGGCAGGCGCAGCCTTCAGTTTTTCCTTGGCTGGCGCTGCAGTTTTCGCAGGAGCCTTTGCAGGGGCCGCCGCCTTCGAAGGCGTGGGCGATTTCGCCGGAGCGGCCGCCTTTGCCGGAGCCGATGATTTTGACGACGTCGTCGCCTTTGCAGGCTGGGCCGGTTTCGGCGCCGGGGCCGCGCCTGCCGCAGCCGCAACCACCGCCGCGAAGTCATCCTCTTTC
>JBGSLP010000189.1:0-2327 GCA_041740655.1 Alphaproteobacteria bacterium | reverse complement strand
CGCGGCGTCGCGAGCGTCCCAGACCGCGCGTTGCACTTCCGTGCCGACAGCCTCGATCACCCGGCAACCGGCGCCTTTCGCGGCGACAATTTCGTTGAGGCTTTTCAGGCGGCGGACATTCTCGACCTGATTATCCTCCGCAAACTCGACGATGAGCAGCGCGCTGGCGCCGCCCCGGAGATATCGGGTGACGGTTTTTTCGTGGGCCGGACCGGCGTCCGCGAAGGTGTCGGCTTGAAGGAGATCGATAGCCGACGGCTTTAGCGCGGCAATCTCGGTGATGCTGGTCAGCGCCTTGCGCAGGCTGGAGAACTGGCAAACGCCCAGCGCCCAGTTGCGGGGCATAGGCTGCACTTTCAGCTCGATCCGCCGCGACAACGCCAGCGTTCCCTCCGAACCGACGAGCAGCGAGGCGAGGTTGTTCAGCCCGGTTTCCGGCAGAAGCGCCGCAAGGTTATACCCGCCCGCCTGCGCGGGCGCCGATTTGATCGCCTTGCGGATAAGCGTTTCATATCTCTCGCCAAGTTGAAGCAGGTCGAAGGGCAGGTCGCGCTGCGATTTCGCGCTGATACTGCTGACGGAGTTATCGCGGATTTCGCCGAAGCAAACCTCGGAGCCGTCGGGCAGCACCGCGTCGATGGCGGTAACGTTCTCGCGCATTGCGCCATATCGAAGCGAGCGCAGCCCTGAGGCGTTGTTGCCGCACATGCCGCCAATCGTTGCGAGCGCGCCCGACCAGATATCGACCGGAAACCAGACCCCGAGCTTGGCCAGTTCGACATTCAGCGCGTTGAGCGTCATGCCGGGTTGGACGACGCAGGTCATCGAGCGCAGATCGTAAAAGGTGAGGTTTCTGAGATATTTCGAGAAGTCGATGACGATGCCCTCGCTCACCGTTTGCCCGGCAGTCGAAGTGCCGCCGCCGCGCGCGACCAGCGGCACGCGCTCTTCCGCCGCTATTGCCGCGATTGCGGTCACATCCGCCTCGGTTTTTGGGATGACGACGCCCAGCGGCATGATCTTGTAAATGGATGCGTCGGTGGAATAGCGCGCGCGGGAGAGGGCGTCGAAATGCGCCTCACCCTGAATTTCGTTCGCTAGCCGGTTCGCGAGGCGCGAGCCGATGATGCCTTTGTCGAGAATCGCCGCCATCATCAATGATTAGCTGTTAACCCAAAGGAAGGCCACTATCGCCTGATTTTCGCAAACAGGCTAAACAACGAGCCATTGTTACGCGAAATCGCCTCAATCCGACCCGAATCAATCCGCATCAACCCAACTGTGCACAATGTCCTGGTGCAAATTTACCAATCCTTGGTGGTTCTTCCCATAGAATCAACCCTAGGATGCATGCGTCGTGGCGGCGTCCGCGATTGCGTTCCGGCGGGGGTAAGCTTTGATCGCTTCAGTTGTTTCTGGTCGCCGCATGGCTGCAGCAGGGTGGCGTTTGTTGGGTGCGGGTTGCGTATTGTGGCTTCCGGCATGTGGTGGCGTCGATGGCGGCATGAAAGCGGTCAAGGATGAGTCCATGAGCTTCAGTCCGCGCGTTGTCGAGATCGGCGAGCCGGTGCCGAAAGGCGGGGGCGTGATCAAGGTCGGCAATCCATACACGATCGCCGGGCAAACCTACGTGCCCAAGATTGACCCAACTTACGATAAAATTGGCACCGCCTCGTGGTACGGCATGATGTTCCATGGCCGCAAAACCTCCAACGGCGAGGTCTACGACATGGGCGCGCTGACCGCCGCGCACCCGACATTCCCGATGCCATCCTATGCCCGCGTGACGAACCTTGAGAACAATCGCTCGATCATCGTGCGCATCAACGATCGCGGGCCTTTCAAACGAAATCGCATCATTGACCTGTCGCAACGCGCCGCCGAACTGCTCGACTTCAAGCACAATGGCACGGCCAACGTTCGCGTTCAGTATGCGGGAGCTGCGCCGTTGAATGGCGATGACAGATATGAGCGGCACGCGCTCGTGCGCCAGCCATGGGCGGCATATGTCGAGGAAGCGAAGGACGTTTCTCCGCCGCAACAGCAATCCCCGCGCGTGATCCAGGCCAGCTTTGGCGGCGAGAGCGCATCTCCATCCGCGCGAAAGTCCGCGCCGCACTTCTCGCAGGCAGCGACTGAGCGCGCACCCTCGGTTGCCGCGCCACGGCTGTTCATGCAGGCGGGCCTGTTTCGCGATCCGGTCAACGCCGAGGCGTTTCGCCGGCGCATGGAGAACATTGGCCCTGCGCAGCTTACGCCCGTGCCCGCAAACGGCGGCTATCTGCATCGCGTCAGCGTAGGCCCGTTCATGAACGAGGACGCCGCCC
>JBGSLP010000188.1:0-6129 GCA_041740655.1 Alphaproteobacteria bacterium | reverse complement strand
GTCATGATCGTGCTGGCGGTCGCGCCCGGGTTGCCATTCCTGCCATTTGCGATGCTGGCCGGCGCGATGGCGTTCATCGCCTACGCCATCCCAAGACGCCGGGCAGCGGCGCTCGCTGCGGATCAGGAGAAAACCCGCGTCGCTGGCCTGCTTGCGGACGAGGAAGCCCGGCAATCGGTGAAAAAGTCGCTCAAGACGCCGGAAATCGAGATTTGCCTTGGCAAGCAGCTTTCGGCCGCGCTGTTGCCCTCGCATGACGAACTCGCCCAGCGCGTCATCAAGATGCGGCGCAAGTTCGCGATGCAGTACGGCTTCGTGACGCCGGAGATCAAGCTCGGCGAAGACCTGCTGATTTCGCCAAAAACCTATCAGATCAGAATTCACGGCACGGCGGCTGCGACATCCGAATTGCGCATCGGCGAGGTAATGGTCGTGACCGGCGACGCGCGCGGCCCCGATTTTCCCTGCGATGAAACCCGCGAACCGGCGTTCGGCATGAAGGCGGTGTGGGTGTCCGACACCTTCACCGACATGCTGAAGCGCGAGGGCTTCATGCCCATCGACCCGATGTCCGTGCTGCTCACGCATGTGGGCGAGGTCATCCGGCATAATCTGGCGCAGCTGTTGTCTTACAAGGACATGCGATTGCTGCTCGACCGGATGGAGCCGGAATATCGGCGGCTGATCGACGAGATCATTCCTTCGCAAATTTCGTATTCGGGTTTGCAGGCGGTGCTGAAGCAGTTGCTGTCAGAGCGCGTTTCCATCCGCAACCTGCACCTCATACTGGAGGCGGTGGCGGAGATTGCGCCGCACAGCCGCAAAGTGGAGCAAATCGCGGAGCATGTGCGCATCCGGCTCGCGCAGCAGATTTGCGGCGACCTGTCGGATAATGGCGTGCTCAACGTGCTGCGCCTCGGTGCGCGTTGGGATCTGGCGTTTCACCAAAGCCTGAAGCGCGACGCCAAAGGCGAGGTCGTCGAGTTCGATATCTACCCGCGCCTGATCGAGCAGTTCAGCACGGAAGCCGCCAAGGTCATTCGCGGTCACATGGACAAGGGGCGACCGTTCGTGGTGGTCGCGTCGCCGGAGGCAAGGGCCTATGTGCGGATGGTGGTTGAGCGCCTGTTCGCCACCCTATCGGTGCTCTCGCATGTCGAGATCGCGCGCGGCGTCGAAGTCCGGTCGCTGGGCACGATTTCCTGATGGCTGACCTTCCAGCGTCGATATCGGCCGCTGCAATTACTGCTTTCATCATTTTCTGTCGCATTGGCGGTTGCCTGATGGTGATGCCCGGTTTTTCAAGCCCGCGCATGCCCGTGCAGGCGCGGCTGTTTCTGGCGATTTCGGCATCGCTCGCGCTGACGCCGGTTTTAACGCCTGAGGTCGGGGCGATTGTGGACGGGCTGGCGCCGGCGAAGCTCGCAGCGCTCATCGTATCCGAGACGATCATCGGCGCGGTCATCGGCCTGATGGGACGCTTTTTCTTCCTCGCGCTGCAATTCATGGCGACGGCTGCGGCGACGGCGATCGGTTTTGGCGGCATCCCCGGCGGCATGGCGGAGGATACCGAGCCGGCCATGGCGCCGGCCACGCTTTTCACCCTCACCGCGACCGTGCTGTTTTTTCTGGCGGATTTGCATCTTGAGGTGATCGGCGCGTTGATTGAAACCTACGCAGTCATCCCGCCCGGAGAGGGGCTGGATAGCGACACCGTGCTGCGCCGGATCGCGGACTCGGTCTCTGCGGCGTTTCTTGTGTCCCTTCAGGTGTGCGCGCCGTTCTTCGTGTACTCGCTCGTCGTGAATTTTCTGGTCGGTATTGCGAACAAGCTCACACCGCAGATCCCCGTCTATTTCATCTCGATGCCGTTCGTGCTCGCAGGGGGCATGCTGCTGATGTATGCCGCGATGCGAGAGGGATTGAGGTTGTTCATGACCGCGTTCATCGCATGGCTCGCGAAAGGCTGATCGGCATGTCAAAGCGCGTTCGGTCGTTGCAACGCATGTTGAGCGTGCAGTCGAAACTGGAAAGTCTTGAGGCGGCCAAGCTCGCGAAAATCCAGCGCTCGATGGATGCGCTGACAGCAGAAGAAACCGACCTTATCGCGCGATTGAATGGCGTTGCGATGCCGGGTGCCATGTTTGCGCGCTCCGCATTTACACGGCTTCACCACGGCGCAATCAGGAGCGGTGAGTTGGCCGAGAAGAAGCGGCGGCAATCGGAGGCGGTGAGCGCTCGCGCCCGGAAAGTGAAGCTCTGCGAGACCATGCTTCAGGCGGCGCAGACAGAGGCGCGCTTGCGCGGCGAGCGCGACGCCTTGAGCGAAATTCTGGCCGTTTTGCCGTTCAGGACAGATGGCGCAAGCCTCTGACAAGGCGGCGATATTATCTCGTGGGGAGAGGCATTTTCACGGGAGCAACCGCATTGACTGCATTGATCGACATCATTGACGGCGTTATGCGGGCCGCCCATCCGAAAGCATACGCAGAAGCGGCCCGGCGGCTGGGAGAAGCTGCGCCCACCGCCTCGCGAAGCGCCGCACCCGTCAGGTTCAGCGAAAATACACGACCCGCCACGCACGCGCCGCGACCGCTGACAACTAGCAGCGCCATGACGCAGTTCGAGGCCTTCGTGCTGCAATGCTTCATCGAGCCCATGCTGCCATCGGCTGACGGCGTTTATGGCGGCGGCACGGCTGGCGGCTTCTGGAAATCCATGCTGGCGGAAAAGCTGGCCGTCGAAATGGCCAAGGGCGGCGGCATCGGCATCGCCGCGCGCCTGATAAAGAGCGAAGCGGCCAAAGCCAGCGCGGCGCCCGGGCCGCAAAATCCACGGAGTTGAGGATGCCAAGGCCACCCGCTGAAATCGCGCCCCGCCCGGCCTCCTCGCTCCAGCAGCCCGGTCTGATCGAAAGCACGCTCGATCGCCTCGAAGACCTGCTGGATGAGGAAACCGAGGCTCTGAAGCGCCCGTCATCCGCCGACATCCGACTGTTCAACCAGCGGAAAAGTCAGGCGCTTCTGGAGTTGACGAAAGCGATGAGGCATCCAGCCGACTTTTCCTCCGACGCCGCGCTCGCCGAAAAACTCACCCGCGTCAAGGAGAAGCTGAAAACCAACAGCGCCGCGCTGAAAATGCATCTGAGCGCCCTGCGCGAAATATCCGTCATCCTTCTGGGGGTGATCCATGATGCGGACTCGGACGGCACTTATTCGATCACTGTCGGCAAGAGCCGCGCGCAATGATCAAGCTGACCCTTGCAGGCATATGGGTCTGCTCGGTCGCGCTCGCCTGCGCCTACGCGAGCGCCGGGATTTGGCCGAATGGGTTCTTCAAGACGGACCCGCTGGCGGAAACCAGCAAGAGAGAGGTGTTCAAGCCCGGCCAGATCGCCGTGCCGGTCATCGCGGACGGCCTGCTGAAGGGACACGTCATCGCCCGGTTCGCCTTCACCGTGAAGTCGAAGGAGGCGGGCCAGTTTCCCGTCCCCATCGACGGTTTCCTGATCGACGAGGCGTTTCGCTCGATCTATGGCGCAAAGGATATCAACTTCACGCATCTCAAGCGGCAGGACCTTACGGCGCTGGCGAAGACCATCGCCGCGAACGTTAACGCGCGGCTCGGACTTCCGGTTGTGGAAGAGGTGCTCATCCAGGAGCTGACATACATGCCCAAGGAGCCGCGCCGCGCCGCGGCTGACAAATGAACGCGCTTCAAGCCCAGAAGCCGGACCAGCCGGCGGCGACCATGCGCGGGGCTGACAAAGCCGCCGCCATCCTGCTGGCGCTGGGCAAGTCGCACACCGACCGCTTGCTGCGCCATTTCAGTCAGGATGAGATCACAGAGATCGCCCGATCCGCCGCCAAGCTCGGCGTCGTGTCCAAAACCGTGATGGAAAGCGTCGTCGCCGAGTTCATCGAAAATCTCGCGGTCGGGGGCGATCTTCAGGGCAGCGCTGCCGAGGTCGAGCGGCTTTTGTCGGGCATAATGAGCGCCGATGAGGTCGCGCAGATCATGTCCGAGATCCGGGGGCAATCGGCGCAGACGGTATGGCCGAAACTTTCTCAGGTCGCCGATCCGGCGCTTGCTCAATATCTGATGAAGGAGCATCCGCAGGTCGCCGCATTCATCCTGTCAAAAGCGAGTTCGGCCTGCGCTGCGGGCGTACTTGAAATTCTGCCGCGCGAACTGCGCAACGAACTCATGCGGCGGATGCTTTCCATCAAGCCCGTGACCGAGAGCGCGGTGCAATTGCTGGAGCAATCGATCACACTAGACCTGCTGCTCAAGGTCACACGCAAATCCGGGCCGGATATTCACGCCCGCATCGCCGACATCATCAACAAGATGAAGCGGGAACATATGGACGACGTGTTCAACAGCCTTGCCCAAACCAAGCCGAAAGAGGCGGAAAAGGTTAAGGACCTGCTCTTCACCTTCGACGATATCGTGAAGCTCAGCCCAACGGGCCGCGCCAAGCTGCTGAACGAGGTGCCGACCGAGCGCCTTATCACCGCCCTGCGCGGCGCCGAGGCCGGACTGACCCAGATCATCATCGCGGCTGTCGGCGCGCGGTCCGGGCGCATGATCGAGCAGGAATTGCAAAGCGGCGTCGAAACGCCAATGCGGGAAGTGCTGAAGGCCCGCCGCGCCGTTGCCGACCTTGCTCTCGATATGGCGGAGCGCGGGCTGATCGAACTCAAGCCGGATCAGGACTAGCTTTCCGGGCGGAAGCCGTCTGCCAAATGCCTCGATTACAAGGATGCCGACTATGGGAACTTCGAGCGCCGCGAAATTGATGGAGGCGCCTAAACTGAACCTTGGCCGCATGCCGGTGCTGCGCGCCATCCTTGAGCGCCTTGCCGCCGAGTGCGGCGAACTGCTTGGCCGTCTTTCGAACGAGACGATGACCTTCTTCGTCAACCAGATCGAGCCGGGCAATTCGTGGGATATTCTGGAGAGTTACGAGGATAGCGTCGGCGCGATTTATCATGCGGTTGAATGGGATTCGCGCTTCCTCATCGGCCTTGATCGGCGTTTCGTTTTCTCGACTATGGAGGCGGCGTACGGGGGCGATGCGAGCGAGGCGCCGTTGGACAGCGACCGCCCATTTTCGAGCCTTGAGTTGCGCATCGCGAAAGACGTGTTCAGCACGGTGATCCCCCGGCTGGAGGCGCTCTTCTCGAATTTCACCCCGGTCACCTTTTCGTTCGACAAGATGGCGACGCCCCTCGATTTCACGATTCTGGGGCCGACGGACGTGCCCGCCGTCATCGTCCAGTTGCTGTTTCAGGTTCAGGACAGCGGCGGACGGATGTTTCTGCTCATCCCGCAAGCGGCGCTTTATCCCATCCGCCGCAAGCTGGAGCGCGAAACGTCGGCGCCGCCTGTCGTCAATGACCCGCACTGGACGCGCAAACTCAAAACCGGCCTGAGCCGCACGAGCGTATCCTTGAGCGCCGTATTGGACGGCGAAACCATGACCTTGGGTGAAGTCGCCAGCCTGAAGGCCGGTCAAATCCTGCCGTTGCGATCCGGCCCGAAAAGCCTCGTGACCCTGCAAAGCGGCGAGGAATCGCTGTTCATGTGTCAGGCTGGCCAATCGAACGGCGTGTTCACGCTGATGGTTGATGCGCCGGTGAGCGAAAAGGACGTCTGGAGCGAACTGCTCAACGATATTCAGGCCTAGTCAGGAAACGTGCGCCGCATGCGATGACAGCGAGACGAGAAGCGCGATACGGGCGCCGATGCGCGCAAGCGGGAGAACCTCGTCGGCGCCGCCCGCGTCAGCGAGGCTTTTCGGCATGCCATAGACGACGCAACTCTGCTCGTCCTGCGCCAGATTATAGCCGCCCGCCCGTCGCAAATTCGCAAACTGAGCGGCGCCGTCATTGCCCATGCCGGTGAGCATGACGCCGAGCACGCGACCGCCGTATGCAGCAAGCGCGCTTTCGGCCAGCACATCGACGCTTGGCTTGTACAGGCTCTCGCCTCGATCCGGTGATACCGCGAGCGCGGCGCCGCCAACCCGCAAATGCATGCCGCCGGGCGCGATGTAGACGGTGCCGTTCAGCAGCTTCTCGCCATCCCTCGCCTCGACCACGCGCGGCGGGCAGGTATCGTTAA
>JBGSLP010000187.1:0-10292 GCA_041740655.1 Alphaproteobacteria bacterium | reverse complement strand
AAAGGCGACTAGGATGCGCTCGCGCGGCTCCGGCCTTGCCAGCCCGCGCTCGACGCCGCCGCGCGTTATGGCCTGCGGGTAGGGATTGTTGCGGCAGGCGTCCAGAATGATCAGCTTGAGGCCGCGCGCCGCCGAGACGCTATCTTCGAAGGCGGAGAGGCTGAACAACTCCTGCCGGGCGCTCTGCGGCGACTTCAGTTCGGCGTCAACCGGCGCAACGAAGTTACCGCCGCCGAGACTTAGCTCAAGCCCATGCCCGGCGAAATGAATGAGGGCGGCGTCTGCGCCTTCGGCCGCCGCCGCAAAATCACGTAAGGCGAGCCTCATCGCATCATAGCCGAGGTTGTATTTGACCGTGACCGTGAAACCGATGCGCGATAGAAGATTGCCGATGGCCTCCGCGTCGCGCTTCGCATTCGGCAGATCGCTGATGCTAGGCTTTTCATAGTCGGAATTGCCGATCACCAGGGCCACGCGTTTGGACGCTGACTGAGCAAGAGCCGGTTGCGCGGCAAGGATGAAAGCCAAACAGAAAAGTAACTTCCGCAACTTTCCCTCCCGGTGCGCCAGCATCCTTGAATGGCCAAGAAATCACTTGGAACGTCTTAATCCGTAACCGATGCCTGCCGCTACAAAAAATATGCTCATTATGACTGCCAAGGCGTATATCGCGGTTGATGATCTCAAATCATCTTCTGGCTCGCGCGCACTTGAGGCTCCGCGTTATTGATGTGTTGTATTTTTGCGCCGCTTGGGCCACGTTACGTCCATGAATTGTTTGAACCATCCCGATCCGGCGGACATCCGCCTTGAGCGCGTCCTGTATGCGCTTGGCGATCCAATCCGCCTGAAAATTGTCGAGAGTCTGGAAAAGGGCGTCGAAATGGCGTGCTCGAAGGCGTCCTGCGGCCTCGATCTCGCGAAATCCACGCAATCCTATCACTTCCGGATTCTGCGCGAGGCTGGCGTCATTCGCACCCGCAAATCCGGCATCTATTACATGAACAGCGTGAGGCGCGACGATCTTGACGCGCGCTTTCCCGGTTTGCTGAACGCTGTGCTAGCAGCCCACGCTTCGTCGGAAGCGCGTTAGCTTGCGGCTGCGAAGTCGGCGGGAGAAATCAGGACTTCAAACTGCCGACACCACACCACGACGCTTTTATACTGCGTCGGGTCGACGCTTGCAGGGATCGCGTATTTCTGGCTGCCCTTGAAGCTCTTGATCTTGCCCAGCTCGATAGTCTTGGCGGCTTTGAATGCCTCCGACGTGCGGATGTTGGCCTGATCGGCCAGATAGACGAAATAAGCCGGCCCGGGTCCGACCTCGAACGTCGGCTCAAGAAAAACGACGTTTTCATAAACCGAAACCTCGCCCTTGCCCCAGTGCACCGGATCGTTCGGATCGGGGTGAACGAAGGAGCCTTTGCCGACCGGTCTTGTCTTGTCATCCGGCGAGAGCGTTTCCGTCGCGGTTGGAGGCGCAAATACATATGGATACGCCAGAAAACCCAGCGCCACTCCCAATGCCGCACCGAATACCGCGCCGACAATCGCCGCCCAGAACTTACGCATGTCATTTCCTCCGATTGATCCCGTCGGTTCTATAGCGTTTATTGTCCGCAACAGGCAAACGGGGTGCGATAGGCGGAGAGCATTAGTTGGCGGGTGTGGTTCGAACGCCAAAAATCGCCGATCCGACCCGAACATACGTCGCCCCCATGGCGATGGCGGTTTCGAAATCCGCGCTCATCCCCATGCTGAGTTCGGCGAGACCCAGCTTGTCGCTCAAAGCAGCCAGCAACCGAAAATGCGGCGCGGGGTGATCGTCGGCCGGGGGAATGCACATCAGGCCTTCGATGCGCAGCCCCAGTTCGCCCTGACAGCGATGCACGAACGCTTCCGCATCCGCAGGCGCGACGCCAGCCTTCTGCGGCTCCTCGCCGGTGTTGACCTGCACCAGAAGGCGCGGCGTCCGCCCCTGCCGCGCCATTTCCGTCGCCAGCGCTTCGGCGATTTTCGGGCGATCTACGGTGTGGATTACATCGAAAAGCTCAACAGCCTCGCGCACCTTATTGGATTGCAGCGGCCCGATGAGATGAAGCTCCAAATCCGGAAACCGCTCTCGCAGCGGCGGCCACTTCCGCATCGCCTCCTGCACGCGGTTCTCGCCGAACAGCCGCTGGCCGGCCTCGATGACCGGTAGAATCGAATCCGCTTCAAACGTTTTGGACACGGCGATGAGTTTGATGGAGGCGGGGTCGCGCCCCGCTTTCCGGGCCGCCTCTTCCAACTTCGCCAGAACCGCGTGATAGCCTGCCGTCATCGCTGAAAACCTTCGCAGTTGTCTTGACCAATCAAGATTTTTGAGCCTGATAGCCCTACGCAACCATAGAAGAAAACCGATGGCCACTGAACGCTATAACGCACCCGACCGTGAGAGACACTGGCAGAAGGTCTGGCGCGACCAGAAAATTTTCGAGACTCGGCGCGATCCGGCGAAGCCGAAATATTATGTTCTGGAAATGTTTCCGTATCCGTCCGGGCGCGTCCATGTCGGCCATGTGCGCAATTATGCGATGGGCGACGTGGTGGCCCGTTACAAGCGGGCCAAGGGCTTCAACGTGCTGCATCCGATGGGATGGGACGCATTCGGTCTTCCGGCGGAGAATGCGGCGGCGGAGCGCGACGTTCATCCGGGCGGATGGACCTATGACAACATTGCCGCCATGCGCGCGCAGTTGCAGAATATGGGCCTATCGCACGACTGGAGCCGCGAATTCGCGACCTGCGACGCGGCCTATTACAAGCAGCAGCAAAAGCTGTTTCTCGATTTTTACGCCAAGGGTCTGATTTATCGCAAGAAAAGTCGCGTCAACTGGGATCCGGTCGACAACACAGTGCTTGCCAATGAGCAGGTGATCGACGGGCGCGGATGGCGTTCGGGCGCTCTCGTCGAGCAGCGCGAGCTTGAACAATGGTTTCTCCGCATCACCAACTATGCCGAGGAGCTTCTGGCTGGGCTCGACACCCTCGATCGCTGGCCGGACAAGGTGCGGCTCATGCAGCGCAACTGGATCGGCAAAAGCGAAGGCGCGCGGCTGCGCTTCAAATTATCCGGCGAGCCGCTGCCCGGCGGCAAGGGCGAGTTGGAAATTTACACGACCCGGCCCGACACGATTTTCGGCGCGAGCTTTATCGCCATTTCCCCGGGCCACCCGTTGGCGCTCGTGCTCGCCAAAAAGGACCCGGCGCTGCAAGAGTTCCTCGCCGACTGCGCTCGCATCGGCACCAGTCAGGAGGAAATCGACAAGGCTGAGAAGAAGGGTTTCGACACGGGCGTGAAGGCGGCGCATCCGTTCCGGACGGGCGGCAAGCTCGCGGTTTACGTCGCCAATTTCGTTCTCATGGACTATGGGACGGGCGCGATTTTCGGCTGCCCCGCGCATGATCAGCGCGACCTGGATTTCGCCAACAAATACAAGTTGAAAGTGGTCCCGGTCGTCATTCCTGAAGGCGAAGACCCGAAGCTGTTTAAGATCGTGGACGAAGCCTACACGGGCGGCGGACGAATCTCGAACTCGTCATTCCTCGATGGCATGAGCGTCGATGAGGCGAAGGAAGAAGTCATCCAGCGTCTGGAAAAAAAGAAGATCGGCAAGCGCGAAACGAACTACCGGCTGCGCGATTGGGGCGTCTCTCGCCAGCGCTATTGGGGGTGCCCGATCCCGATGATCCGGTGCGAGGAATGCGGCGTCGTGCCGGTGCCCGAGACTGACCTCCCTGTGACGCTGCCGGAAGACGTGACCTTCGACGCTCCCGGCAATCCGCTCGATCGCCATCCGACCTGGAAGCATGCCGATTGTCCGAACTGCGGCGGCAAAGCGACGCGTGAAACCGACACCTGCGACACTTTTGTCGACAGCTCGTGGTATTTCGCGCGCTTCTGCTCGCCGCACGAGTGCGAACGCCCGGTCGATCCGGAGGCGTGCGATTACTGGCTTCCGGTCGACCAGTATATCGGCGGCGTGGAGCACGCGATCCTGCACCTGCTCTATTCGCGGTTCTTCACGCGGGCGATGCGCGATTGCGGCCACCTGAACCTCGCCGAGCCTTTCGCCGGGCTATTTACGCAAGGCATGGTCATCCACGAAACCTACAAGGACGCGGAGGGCAAATGGTTGTCGCCCGACGATGTCCGTTTCGCAGACAATGGGGGTGGCGGCGATCGGAGCGCTCTGACGATAGACGGGTCGCCAGTTGAGATCGGCGCGCCTGAGAAAATGTCCAAATCGAAGAAGAACGTCGTAGATCCGGACGGCTTCAGCGCGCATTACGGCGCCGACACTGCCCGCTGGTTCATGCTGTCCGACAGCCCACCCGAGCGTGACGTTCTGTGGTCAGACGATGGCGCGCAGGGCGCGTGGCGGTTTATCCAGCGCGTCTGGCGCCTTATTGACGACGCCGCCGAGAAAGGCGCGAAAACCGGCGCAAAAAGGCCTGCGGAGTTCAGCGCCGATGCGATGGAGTTACGCCGCGCCTCTCACCGCGCTCTAGACAAGGTGGCGAAAAGCATCGAAGGACTTGGCTTCAACCGCGCCATCGCCGCTTCATACGAGTTCGCCAACGCTTTCGGGGCGGCGCTCGCCAAGGCCGACAAAAGCCCTGACGACAGCCTGCGATTCGCCGTCCGCGAGGCGGCGGAACTATTCACGCATATCATCAACCCATTCATGCCGCATTTGGGTGAAGAATGCTGGTTGCGGCTCGGGCACAACACCTTGCTCGCAAACGCGCCCTGGCCGGACGCGGACCAGACCTTGCTCGTTGACGACACTGTGACAATCGCCGTACAAGTAAACGGAAAACGTCGTGACGAGCTTGTCGTTGCCAAGGATGCGGGCCGGGAAGACGTTGAAGCCGCTGCGCTTAAACTGGATAGCGTCATTCGCGCTATTGAGGGGCGGACGGTGAAAAAAGTGATTGTGGTGCCGCAAAGGATCGTCAATGTCGTTGCTTAAACTGACACGAACATTCGGCGTCATATCGCTGCTGGCTGCGGCTAGCGCGGGCTGCGGCTTCCAGCCCTTGCACGGACCGACCGCTAGCGGCGCAAATCTCAGCGACGTTATGAAGTCGGTCGACATTGCCCTCGTTCCTGGCCGTGTCGGACAGCGCGTGCGCAATGAATTGCTCTTTACGTCTCAAGGCGGCGCGGGCGACGGCGGAGTGAAGCAGGAATATCGCCTAGAAATGGCGGTGAAAGAAGAGCTTAGAAACACGCTCATCCAGTGCAGCGGCGCCGCGCAAGGGCAGATTGTCGAAGTTAACGTCGATTTCAAACTGATCCGTCTTGCAGACAATAAAACGGTCTTTACCGGAAAGGCTGCAGGACGCGCAGCTTTCGACAAAGTCTTTGACCGCGATGAGGATTTCAACTGTAGCAACATAACAACTCAGGTTCGTCGTAACCTTTTTTCGGACCAGCGCGCGAAACTTGACGCTGAGAATCGCGCAGCAAGGACGATCTCCGAAACAATCAGAATTCGCCTGAGCGCCTATCTCTCCGGAAACGCGTAAGCTAAACGCGGCGCGCCATGGTCGCGATCAAGGCTGATGACGTCGCCCGCGCCGTACGAACTCCCAAGGACGATACGAATGGTTATCTGATCCATGGAACGGACGCCGGGCAGGTATCCGACTATGCGCGTACGCTTTCCTCAAGCCTCGCCGCTAGGTCGACCCCACCAGGCGACGTTCTGAGATTAAGCGAGCAGGATTTGGCGCAAAATCCGGGGCGCGTCGGCATTGAGCTGAACACCGTTCCCATGTTTGGCGGCAAGCCTGTCATATGGCTGCGAACTGCGCAAAATCTGCCGCTGGACGAGATCGATGAGGCGCTGCGTCGACGCCCGACCTCGGCCTATCTCATTGTCGAAGCTGGCAATCTGCCGAAAACCTCCAAATTGCGCCAGCTCTTCGAGAGCGCGAACCATCTCGCCGCGCTCCCATGCTACGGGGATGATGTGAATGGCGTATCGGCAATGGTGGAGAAAATGGCAGCCGCTGCTACGCTCAAGCTATCGCCTGACACCGCAAAGCTTCTGAAAGAAATTCTTGGATCAAATCTCTCCGTCGCACGGGCGGAGATGGAAAAGCTGGTGCTCTACGCTGCTCGTGATGGCGAAATCACCGAAAGCACGGTTGGAGCGGCAATTGGGGACATTCTCGAGGGCGCGACCGACGCTGTCATCAACGCAGCGTTTGCCGGTGACGGCGCGGAGGCTTTGTCCGAGTTCGATAAACTCGTTGGCGCTAGCGCATCCGCCCAGTCAGTACTCAGCCTTTTGAACATGCACCTGCTCCGACTGATACGGGTAAAAGGTTTCGTCGACAGCGGCGAGCCGTTTGCCCTCGCCGCAAAGAGGCTGCGACCGCCGCTGTTCTTTAAAGCCGAGCGAACCTTTTCCACCCAAATCCGCCTCTGGCCGCTCGAACGCCTGAACAAAGTGAGTGCGCTCGTTCAGGAAACGACGCTGGCCAGCCGCCTTAACGCTGGCATGGAAAAAGCGCTGATCGAGCGCCTGCTTCTGGAAATCGCCGCTGTAGCCCGCGAGGCCAAGACCGGGCGCGCAGCCTAGGTCAACAAAACCTAGCGATGCGAAACAAGGCGACCGCGCACAGCCTCGAACTGATCGAGCGTTTTATAGCGGATGATGATTTCGCCCGTATTGTTCGCACCCGGCAGGATCACCACGGTCAGGCCCAGCGCGTCGGCCATTTCGCGCTCAACCGCGCGCGTATCGGCGTCCTTGGCGATGGCGCCCACGCCGCTTGAGCCGCCGCCGGAGGCCGCAGGCTTTTTGGCCTGAAAGAGCGCCTCAACATCGCGCACATTCAGGCCGTCTTTGACGATCTCACGGGCAACGATCTCGGCGTCCTCGCGCCCGACAAGCGCGCGCGCATGCCCGGCGCTCAACTCCCCATTGCGCACCAGCTTCTGCACGCTATCCGGAAGCTTGAGAAGGCGCATGGTGTTGGCGAGGTGGCTGCGGCTTTTGCCGATGATGTCCGCCAGTTCCTCCTGCTTGTAACCGAACCGGCTGATCAGCTCGCGGTATCCTGTCGCCTCCTCAATGGCGTTCAGGTCCGCGCGCTGCACGTTCTCGATGATCGCGATTTCGAGCGATTCCTGATCCGTCAGCGCTCGCACAATGACCGGAATGAGATGCATCCCCGCCTTCTGCGCCGCCCGCCAGCGCCGTTCGCCCGCAACGATCTCGTACTCCGCGCCCATCGGACCGATCGGACGGACGACAATCGGCTGGACGAGGCCGCGCTCGCGGATCGAGGCGGCTAGCTCATCCAGCTCGGTCGCATCGAATGTCTTGCGCGGGTTGAAGGCGCTGGGCTTCACCTTGTCGATGGGGACCATGCGCTGCTCGCCCTGGTTCGGCAGCACGCGCCCGTTCGTTGGAACGTTGTCGCCGATCAGCGATGCGAGGCCGCGGCCAAGGCGATTTTTCTGAGCGGCCGATGGTAAAGGTGCGTTCATAAGTCCCCCGCAGACGGAAAGGCGTTGGCGTCAAATTGCTACGAATACGAAACCGAGATTATGCAGCGTTGGCTTTTTCTTCGCGGCGAATGATCTCCGCAGCCAGCTCGGTGTAAGCGCGGCTACCCGGGCTTCGGTTATTGTAGAGCTGAACCGGCTGACCGTGTGACGGCGCCTCCGCCACGGCGACGTTGCGCGGAATGACCGTCGAGAAAACCTTTTCCCGGAAAAAGCTGCGCACCTCGGTCGCCACCTCGTCTGCCAGCTTCGTGCGGCTGTCATGCATGGTCAGCACGACGCCGTGAATTTCGAGTGTCGGATTCAGGCTGGCGCGCACAAAGTCGATGGTTTCCTTGAGCTGCGTAATTCCCTCCAGCGCGAAGAATTCGCACTGCACTGGCACCAGCACTGAATCAGACGCGGCCATTGCGTTAAGCGTCAGAATGTTGAGCGACGGAGGGCAGTCGATCAGCACATAGGCGAGGCGGTCGTTCGCAGGGCGATCCTGCTCGGACGCTTTCAGCGACACGATGGCGTCGCGAAGGAAATAGGCGCGGTTTGGCGCCGCTGAAATCTCCGGCTCCAGACCGGCGAGATCTCGGGTGGCGGGCGCGACGTAAAGCCCGGGGATCATCGTCTCCATCATCGCCTGCTCCATGGCGGCGGCGCCGGCCAGAACGTCGTATGTGGAAACCGGCCTGTTATCTTCGGGGATACCCAGGCCCGTTGAGGCGTTGCCCTGTGGGTCGAGGTCGATCACCAGCGTCTTTTGCCCGGCGCTCGCCAAAGCCGTACCGAGGTTGATCGCCGTCGTTGTTTTGCCGACGCCGCCCTTCTGGTTGGCGACAGCCAGCACCCGTAAGTTTGAATATGTCGAAGGATACCTGCTCACCGCCGCCCACCCCTATTTGAATTCCAGATCCCATATCTTGATGATTTGGCCCTGACTGTCAGTCCTGGATGGCGAGGTTTTCCACCGAAAGCGCCAAAGCTTTTCCGCCTCGGCAATTTCTTCAAGCGCCTCGCGTCCTTTAAGGAACAGCCCGACCGTCTCACGCACGAAAAACGGTTGCGATAACGCCAACAAGCTCGGCAGCGGCGCCAAAGCGCGAGCGCTGACGACATCCGCTACTCCAATAGACGCCGCAGCAGCGTCGCTACGGCTGTCGTGCACCACAACCTGCACGCCAGTCTGCCGCGCAACGTCGGATAAAAATGCGCATTTCCGACTATTGCTCTCGACAAGATGCACTTTGCGATCATCATGATTCGCGGTCATCATGGCAATGACCAGACCGGGAAAACCCGCTCCGGAGCCCAGATCGACCCATTTTTTCGCGTCCGGAGCCAATTCGGCAACTTGAGCGCTATCCGCGAAGTGGCGCCGCCAGACATCATCGAGGGTCGACGGAGCGACGAGATTGACAGCGCGTTGCCATTTCTGCAGCAATGCCTCGTAAAGCTTCAGCCGCTCTAGTGTTTCACGTGAAACACGGAAATCGCGCGCGAAGGCGTCCGGCCCGTAGCCACTGTCCATCATGACGCTCGCGTAACTTGATCGCTTGCCCAGTCCCAGAACATCGCGGCCTTGACAGGATCGAGCGCATCCTCACTGGGCAGCGAAATCTTGCCGCCGTCGAAATATTGACCGCCTGCCACGTCGAACGGCCGTTCGCACCACTGGGTGAGAATGTGCGCTCCATGCTCCAGCGAGTTGGCGAAGGGCATCAGCGGCAACACACGCATGAGCATGAAACGCTGAAAACCTGTCGAACGTGCGCCGGCAGTCACCGGCACGAAACCCGGGCATACGATGTCGGCCAGAACGCCATCCTGGCCGTAGCGCCGCTGCCATTCCCGCGCGATCCAGATCTGCGCCAGCTTGCTGTTCTTATAGGCGCGGCCTGGGTGATAGTTGCGGGCCAAATTCGGATCGCTGAAATCGAAAGCCACCTCGGGGCCCATAGATTTCGGACGATGCAGCCCGGAACCGACAAAGACGAGCCGTGATGGCCGGTTCAGCGCGGGAAGCAATAGCTGCGAGAGCAGCAGCGGTCCGAGCGCATGCACCGCAAGCGTTTCTTCCACCCCGTCCGCGGTTAGGCGGCACGATGGCGCGGCAAAAATAATCCCGGCGTTGTGCAGGATCACGTCAAAACGGTCGCCGCGATTCACCGCCTCGGATGCGAAACTGCGGATCGAAGCGAACGACGCCATATCCAGCGGCAACGCGGTCACGGATGCGCGAGGCGCTGCAGCCTGCACGGAGCGAAGCGCCTCGTTGCCGCCCTCCACCGTACGCGTGGTCAGCAGCAGACGATGCCCTCGCAGGGCCAGCATCTTGGCGGCTTGTAAGCCAAGCCCACGGCTAGCGCCGGTAATCAGAATAGATCGGGCTTCGGCTCGCATCCTTAGGCCGATTTCGCGGCTGGCGCACGTTTGAGGTGCGACGCGAGCAGCATCAGCGCAGCAGGTGTCATGCCCTCGATCTGCGCCGCGTGTGCAACGGTCGCCGGGCGCGCTCGCTCGAGCTTCTGGCGCATCTCACTCGAAAGCCCCGCGATCGCGAAGCTGAAGTCGCGCGGAATTATTGCCGCCTCGTCCCGGCGCAGAGCCGCGACGCTTGCGTCCTGACGGTCGAGATAAACCGCGTACCGCGCATCGATCTCAAGCGCGGCGATGATCGTGGGGTCTATACCGCCGAGCTCGGGCCAGATCATGCCGAGCCGCGCTAGCGTCA
>JBGSLP010000186.1:0-2974 GCA_041740655.1 Alphaproteobacteria bacterium | reverse complement strand
GGCGCGATGATCGCCAGCGCGGTGCTGCATCTCACCGGCGCGGTGACGGGCCAGTTGCCCGCCGCCATCCTGATCCCGACGCTGATTGTGCTCGGCGCTTATACGGGGATGCGGTTCGAGGGCGCGAGCATCGCGTTGCTGCGCCGCTCGCTGCCCGCTTCGTTCGTCGCGTTTTTCATCGCGCTGGTGGTGGCGGGCGTGTTCGCCTCCGCCGTCGCGTGGGGGCTCGGAGTGCCATGGGGGCAGGCGCTGCTCGCCTTTGCGCCGGGCGGGCTGGAGGCGATGATGATTCTGTCGTTCCTGCTCGGCCTCGACCCGGCCTATGTGGGCGTGCACCAGTTCGCGCGGTTTCTAGGCATCAGCATCCTACTGCCGTTTATATCGCGGCGGTATCTCGCCCCCGCCGACCGGGCTGTTCTTTAAATACATATTAATTTCGGAGGAAATATGGAAGCATCATTTAATCTGGCTGCAAGTATATCATCAATAATAATAGCAGTAGTCGCAATTGCGCAGGCGACTTATTACTTTACAAAAACAAAGTCGAGCGAAGAGCGAGTAGCAGTAGCATTAGCTGAAATTAGATCTGCGACTCAATCACTTGAAAAACTAAATATGCGCTATGTCGATCGACTAACTAAACATTTAACGGATAGCAGCTCGCGTCAATTCGACGATGTGTGGCAAATAACTAGACTATTATCAGACATACCAAAGACGTATACAGACTCTTTTGCCAAATCCGACGATAGTCAGCATCAATTCATGCTACAGGAAAAGATATCTTTATACATATTGCTACATCACTACTGCGCTTTAACAAATTTGTGTGCGCAGTTAGTTTTACCACCTGTAGCGGAGATCGATGGCAATAATAACCTACACGCTAGAATGTGTGAGATTGTTGATATGAGCAGCGCGGACTTTCTTGTTTTTGACGAATGGTTGAAAAGTGTGCAGCCAGAACATTTAGAAAAAAGTCCCCACATGCAAATATATGACTATACCGTGGAAACTCAGAAGAGGGCCATTAAAAACATGGGGCAGATGTTTGTCGAAGCACAAACTCCTCGCTAGATTCCGTTTTGGGCGCCACTGGCAAAGTGGGCCGCGAAATGCTGTATATTCTGTTTGAGCGCGGTTCTAATTGACGAATTCGCACAATCACATCTATTGCATATGACCGATATGTACACATGAACGAACCGTCGAAGCCAGTCCTGCTATCGAGCGGCAATCCGCAGATTGCGAAGGCTGAGGGCGATGCGCCGGTGCAGGCCTATATCGTGGCCATGCCCGGCTGGAAAAGCGCGGTCGGCCAGCGGATTGACGCCCTCGTGACGAGCACGGTCCCCGGCGTTCGCAAGGCCGTCAAATGGAATACGCCGCTTTTCGGCAACGAGGGCGATGGATGGTTTCTAGCGATGTACTGCTATAAAAACTACGTGCAGATCACCTTCTTTCGCGGCCAGTCACTGCGCCCGATCCCGCCCGTCGCGTCCAAAAGCGGAGATACGCGATATCTCAATATCCACGAGCATGATGACCTCGACGAAGCCCAGTTCGTCGACTGGGTGACGCAGGCAAGCCGCCTGCCGGGCGAGCGACTATAGCCGCGAATGCGCGCGTCGCCGCCCGCCGCATAGACATAACCGCCTCAAAGCGTTATGTACTTGCAATCACAAACGCAGGACATCGATATGGCATATAACGTCGCCGTCGTGGGCGCCACGGGCAATGTGGGCCGCGAAATGCTGAATATTCTGGTTGAGCGCGAGTTTCCGCTTGGGGAAATCCACGCCATCGCGTCGCGCCGCAGCCAAGGGCTGCCGGTGTCGTTCGGCGAGAAGACCATAAAATGTCAGGATCTGGCGACGTTCGATTTCTCGAAATGCGATTTCGCGCTCCTCTCGGCGGGAGGCGACGTGGCCAAGGAATGGGCGCCGAAGATCGCCGCGACCGGCTGCATCGTCATCGATAATTCGAGCGCGTGGCGCTACGACATGGACGTGCCGCTGATCGTGCCGGAGGTGAACGCCGACGCCGTCGCCGGTTTCCGCAAGAAAAACATCATCGCCAACCCGAACTGCTCGACGGCGCAGCTCGTCGTCGCGCTGAAGCCGCTGCACGATGCGGCGACGATCAAGCGCGTGGTGGTCGCGACCTACCAGTCGGTCTCCGGCGCCGGCAAGGACGCGATGGATGAGCTGTGGAACCAGACCAAGGGCATTTTCGTCACCGACAGCCCCGACGTGCAGTTCTTCACCAAGCAGATCGCGTTCAATGTCATCCCGCACATCGATAAGTTCCAGGATGACGGCTACACGCGCGAAGAGTGGAAAATGGTGGTCGAGACGAAGAAAATCCTCGACCCCAAAATCAAGCTCACCGCCACCTGCGTGCGCGTGCCCGTGTTCGTCGGCCACTCCGAGGCGGTAAACATCGAGTTCGAGCGCCCCATCACGGCGGAAGAAGCGCGCGAAATTTTGCGCGAGGCGCCCGGCGTCATGGTGATCGACAAGCGCGAGGACGGCGGCTACGCAACCCCCGTCGATTGCGTGGGCGAATACGCGACGTTCGTCTCCCGCATCCGCGAGGATTTCACGGTGGAGAACGGCCTCAGCCTCTGGATCGTGTCCGA
The DNA here is from genome assembly GCA_041740655.1 of Alphaproteobacteria bacterium. Classification (GTDB taxonomy): domain Bacteria; phylum Pseudomonadota; class Alphaproteobacteria; order Rhizobiales; family Rhodomicrobiaceae; genus JAWXCE01. The sequence goes on along the minus strand of JBGSLP010000186.1, from coordinate 333 downwards.
CAACTTGCGCAACGGCGCCGCGCTCAACACGGTGCAGATCGCCGAAACCATCATCAATCGCGGCCTGCTGAAATCCCGGCAGGCGGCTTGAAGTCTACCCGTTGACGCGTTTTTGCATGGCGGAAACGGGCGGCCAGATGGGCGTGTGCGGCTGGCGCAGGTAATAGTGGCCGAGGTCCAGCAGCAATTCGATCTGCGGGCGGCATTCGCGGCGCAGTGAGGCTTCGCTGACCTTCAGATCGTCCGCCGCCGCCTCGAACACCTTCGCGAGATTGCGCGAGCCATCCGCCAAGCCCAGCACGGCGCGCAGTTTGCGGTCGGCGCGCACTCGGA
>JBGSLP010000185.1:0-5902 GCA_041740655.1 Alphaproteobacteria bacterium | reverse complement strand
GCAACTAATACACCAAATCGGCATGATTGGACGCATTTGCAACCGTAAACTCTTTGTTAGATTGGGACGCAAGCGACGCTCCTGTGCGATAGTACGTGACGCAAGGCAATGATGGAGATCGACAAAATGCATGCGTCTGGCGCGACCACCGGCTATTCCGCAATAGCGAAGTTCTTTCACTGGACCATCGCAGCCTGCGTGATATTCCTCGTGCCCGCCGGGCTGGTTATGGCGAACGTGCCGGGGCTTGATACGTTGTACAATCTCCATCGATCGGTCGGCGCATTGGTTCTGGCGCTCATGACGGCGCGGGTTGGCTATCGACTGATACATGGCGCTCCCGCGCCTGAACCGTCGCTGAACGGTATGGAGCGTTTCGCCTCGCAGGCGGCCCATTTGCTGCTCTATATCCTGCTCATTGCGGTGCCGCTGGCAGGCTGGGCGGGCACATCGGCCTATGGCGCGCAGGTGATGGTGTTCGGTCTTTTCGAGCTGCCGCCGATCCTTGCGGTTGATACAGCCGAGGGCAAACCGTTGGCCACGCAAATTCTGAACGTGCATAAAATTCTTGCGCTGCTCGCCACCGCGATCATTTTCGTGCATGCGGGTGCAGCGCTTCGGCATTATTTCGTGAAGCGGGACGGCGTGCTCCAGCGGATGCTGCCGAACCTCTAGCGGCGAGCGGTGGCAGAGTCAGCGGCCACTGATAGCGAGCAAGTCGACGTGGCCGATCATGCACCCTTGCGCGATCCGGCGCTGGGCAAGCCAGTCCTCGACAAACGCAGAATCGACGGAGCCGGTTTCAAGCACCGCGCGAGCGGCGCCCTCGGCCAGCGCCTCGATCAGCGCCGGTTGATCAGCCCCGACGCGCCACGCGCTGTCGGCGGTCTCGACGGAATATCCACGCTCGGAGAGACTGCGCTCCAGATGCGCGGCGGCATCAGGCCCGGCGGAGACGCCAAACCCCTTGTCGGTCTTCTGGTGGGCGTGGAAGGCAGCCAGCATGGCAGCGTCGGCTGCGTGCGGCGGCGTCCATTCCTCCCGGCCGTCATAATTGATCGCGGCGTATATCGCCGGGCGTGCCGTAGCGACCGTCTGGCTGAAGGTTTCGATCCACTGTGTCGAGACAAGGTCGAAAAGCGCCGAAGCGGTAATAAGGTGCGGCGACGCGTTCATGACGGCGCTTAAGTCCGCGTTTAGATCAATCTGTTCAAAATGAACTCGCAGGGTTTTACCGTACCACGAGAGAACGAGCGCATCGCCCTCGTCCGTCGCCTCATTCGCCCATGATGCGAGGCGGGAGCGCGCAGCGGCCAGCAGCGCCGGATCGTAATCGTAAAGTCGCCACGTCTGATTTTTCGGCAGCATGGCCGCCACGGCGCGCAGGGTTGAACCCGTACCGCAACCAAGATCGGCGACCGTGATGTCATCGCGATCGGCAAACGCGAGACGGAGCTTGCCCAGAAGCGATACCGCGCGCGCTTTCATATCGGCCGGTTCGCGCAACGCGAGCCAGTCTGCGGAAAATCCGCTCATTTGGAAACCTCTCGAATAACAGCGGCGATCTTAGCGGCGGAACCGCTCCAGCGCGGCAACCTGCTCGCATGCGCCCAAGACCCATCTGCATATCGCATCCGCAGGGCGTCGTCGCTCAACATCGCGCGCAGGGCGAGGGCGAACGCCGCCGCATCGCCGGGCGGAACGAGAATGCCAGCCTCGGTAGGCACTGTTTGCGCGGTGGCCCCACCCGCACAGGCGACGATGGGCAATCCGCGCGCCATCGCCGATGCGAACGCCATGCCGTAGCCCTCATAATGCGAGGCGAGCACGAAAATATCCGCTTGAGCATATAGCGCCTCCAACTCCGCATCGCTCAAGGCGCCGGTAAACGCAATGCGGCTGGCCAGCCCCGCGCCGCGCACCGCAGCCATAACCCTCGCTGTTTCCGACGAATCGCGATCCGTTGCGCCGGCGATTGTGCATCGCCAAGGCAAGTGCGACACCCGCGCAAGAGCGCTGACGAGCACGTCATAGCCCTTGCGCGGCGATAGTGTGCCAACGGCCAGCAAATGCGGAATGTCGCCGCCGCCAACAGACCTCTCAGCAACCGCCACGCCCGGCTCGGCCACGGTCAGCCGGGCGCGCTCGACGCCATAATCGGCAATGAGCGTTTCCGCCGTGGTCTGGCTGGTGACGATAACATGGGCGGCGAGCGCCAGAGCGGCGCGCTCGCTTTCGTGCAGCGCCCGGAGTTGCGCCTCGCTGAGGCCTGTTTCGAGCGCCAGCGGATGATGGGTAAGCGCGACGATGGGCCCGCGCGCCGCGCTGATCACGGCCTCCGGCATCGCGCCATAGGCAAGACCGTCGATCATCACGACGCCCTCCCCGCCCCCGAGAATTTCAGCGGTTTGCGCAAGCTCGACATCGGAGGGAAACGGATAGCCGCCGGGCAGCGCGACATGCTCGACAGATATCCCCTCATCCACAAGGCAAGGGATGATCGCTCTCGCATAAGCGTAGCCGCCAGTTGGCGTCTCGATGTCGCCGGGGATCGCGAAACGCACGCGCATCAGCCGGCGACCGGACCCTCGAACCACGCGCGGGCAATATGGCTTTCGTGAAGCGTGATGCGCAGACGGATCAGGCCGCGACCCTCAGGGCCAAGTTCCCCGGCTTTGATGGCGTCCTGAAAGCGGTCGTAAATGTAGCGGCAGAGATATTCGGTCGTGGTCAGCTTGCCCTCGAACTGCGGCAAGGTATCCAGATTAGCGTAGTTGATCGGCTTCAGGATCGCCTTGAGCACGTCGGATGCCCGGCCGATGTCGACCACCACGTTCTGCGGCGTCAGCACCTCGCGGAAAAACGTCACATCCACCACGAACGTAGCGCCGTGCATGTTCTGCGCGGGGCCGAAATACGGATCCGCAAAGCTGTGCGCGATCATGATGTGGTCTCGAACTTCAAGAGCGTACATTGCGGTCTCCAGTGGGTTTAGTATTTTACGACGGTGGCAAGGCCCGGCGCGCCGGGGGCCAGTATTTGCGGGAGTTGTTGCGGCAAATCCTCGAAAGCGACTTCATCCGTGATTAGGGCATCGAAGCGGTCATCGGCAAGGAGCGATAACGCCGCTTCCAGTCTGCGGCGATAGGGCCAGCGTGGCCGCCGCGACGGCGAAACGGCTCCAACCTGCGAGGAAATGATCTGCAAGCGGCGGCTGTGGAAGGCGCCGCCCAGCGAAATCGCGGAAACGTCCGCGCCGAACCAGCTCACCTCAACGATGCGGCCCTCGACGCCCGCTTTATCAATCGCGAGATTGAGGCCCGCCGCGCTGGCGCTGGTATGGAAAATAACATCGGCATCACCCGGCGCGCTGTCCGGATGAGCGAATTTTGCGCCCATCCGCTCCGCATATTGCTGCCGACTGGCGTCAATATCGATCACGGTGACGCTCGCTCCGGGAAGGCGCGCGCAGATTGCGGCGATCAGCAAACCGAGAAGGCCGCCCCCTATCACCAGGATTTGATCCGCAGGTCCAGCGCCAGAATCCCACACCGCATTGAGCGCTGTTTCCATATTGGCGGCGAGCGCGGCGCGGCGCGGCGGCACGTTGCCCGGAATGATTGCGACAGCGTCCGCCGCAATCTCGAACACAGTCTGGTGAGGCGCCAAGCAGAAAACCTTACGGCCGATCAAACCTTCAGGCCCGCGCTCCACAACGCCTGTCACGGCATAGCCATACTTGACCGGGAACGGAAAATCGCCCTGCTGGAACGGCGCCCGCATGCGCGCCCATTCGCTTTCAGGCACGCGGCCCTCGAACACCAGCCGCTCGGTGCCCCGGCTGATGCATGACCACTCTGTGCGCACCAGTAAGTCCGCCATTGCGCCGCCACGATTCCGGTCTAGCGCCAGATCGACGGGACAAATCTCCGCCTTGTGCGTTGCAGTATAAAACAATGCCCTCGCTGCATCCATTTGTCGTACTGAAGTTTTTTCTATCATTCATGACCTGTTCAGGACGCACCAGCCAAAACACCGACCGCACGTTCGCTGCACTGCAACTTAGCCCCAATGGTAAAGGCAGACCATGACGCAAATAACAACAAAAAATATGGAGTCTGATGATGAGTTATCCGGCGATGGGCCGATGACTCCCGCCGGACTACAATCTTATTCCGAATTGATACGCCGCCGCATTTTGGTCGGAGCGCTGAATATCGCGACGATCTCCGCCCTCGGATACGCTTTCGCGCTCGTGCTCGGCTCGAACACCTGGACATGGCTCGACATCGGGATCTACGCCTGCATCATGATCAGCCTGCCATGGACCGTCATTGGGTTCTGGAACGCCATTATCGGCCTCGTGCTGCTGCACGCGCGCAAGGATGGCCTTATGCAGGTCGCGCCGCACGCCGCAGCGGGCGCCACCCGTGAGCCGATCCGCATCCGCACGGCGGTTCTCATGACGATCCGCAACGAGGACCCGGCGCGCGCCTTCAAGCGCCTGCGCATCGTCCGCGCCAGCCTTCTCGCGACCGCCGATGAGCGCCAGTTCGATTATTTCGTATTGAGCGATACGTCCCTGCCCCATGTCGCCGCCGAGGAAGAGCGCCTGTTCGAGGCATGGCGCGCGGAAGTCGGCGATGACGCCCGCATCACCTATCGCCGCCGGGCGGACAACAAGGGGTATAAGGTCGGCAACCTGCGCGATTTCATCGACCGTTGGGGCGCGAATTACGAGTGTATGATCCCGCTCGACGCCGACAGCCTGATGTCCGGCGACGCGATCTTGCGACTCGCGCGCATCATGCAGGCTTATCCGCGCCTCGGCATCCTGCAAACCCTCGTCGTCGGCGCGCCATCGACAAGCGCGTTCGCGCGCATCTTCCAGTTCGGCATGCGCCACGGCATGCGATCCTACACCATGGGTTCCGCCTGGTGGGCGGGCGATTATGGCCCGTACTGGGGCCACAACGCCGCCGTGCGCATCAAACCGTTCGCCGAACATTGCACGCTTCCCGTCCTTCCGGGCAAGGCGCCGCTCGGCGGCCATGTCCTCAGCCACGACCACATCGAAGCGGCCATGATGCGCAAGGCTGGCTATGAAGTGCGCGTGCTTCCCGTAGAGGGCGGCTCGTATGAGGATAATCCGCCGACCATCCTCGATTTCACGCAGCGCGACCTGCGCTGGTGTCAGGGCGTGATGCAGTACTGGCGGCTGATCGGGCTGCCGGGCCTGCGCCCATGGAGCCGCTTTCAGATCGGCTTCACGATCCTGATGTATCTTGGCGCGGCGGCGTGGATGATGATGATCGCGCTTTTCGCCGCAAAAGCATTTGAAGGCGAGTTCGGTAACCTGCATGTCGAACTCGGCATGGCGCTGTTCTTCACCATGTTCATCATGAGCCTGACGCCGAAAATCGCCGGGCTACTCGATATTGCGCTCACCGATGGCGGCATGCGGCGTTATGGCGGGCCGGTGCGCTTTACCGCCAGCGCCCTGCTCGAAATTGTGTTCTCCATGCTGCTGTCGCCGATTGCGTCGCTGCGAGTGACCATCTTCATGGTGAGCGTCCTGTTCGGTCGCGCGGTGATCTGGGGCGGACAGAACCGAGACGCCTACGGCCTGTCATGGGCGACCGCAGTGCAGGGGTTGTGGCCGCAGATGCTGTTCGGTTTCTCGATCCTCACCGTCCTTTGGGCCTATGCCCCGGGAGCGATCATCTGGGCCATGCCTCTGCTGGCCGCATTCCTGCTCGCGGCGCCATTCGCCGTGCTGACAGCCTCGCCGCGCTTTGGCGAAATGCTGACGCGCGCCGGGCTCTGCGCCATCCCTGAGGAATACGATATGCCGCCGGAAATCGGCGCGCTCGGCGGCCCGGATATCAACGGCGGCGCGGCG
>JBGSLP010000184.1:0-1573 GCA_041740655.1 Alphaproteobacteria bacterium | reverse complement strand
CAACACCGTGCGTGTAAGCGGCATCGGCGCGGATGACAAGCCGCCGCGCACCGAGTTCGACCCCGACCACCCGGCCGCCGACGAGCGCGGCTACGTGAAGCTGCCCAACGTCAACGTGCTCATCGAGATGGCCGACATGCGCGAGGCCAATCGCACCTATGAGGCCAATCTGCAAATGGTGAAGCAGGCGCGCGACATGCTGGCCGCGACCATAGATTTATTGAGGGCATGATGATCATCGACCGCGTCGCTATATCCGGCCTTTCGTCATCTTTGCCCACCGCCGCGACCCGCCTGGGTGGCGAGACTGCGCCCGATTTCAGCGCCGCGCTGGCGGAGGTTGCCTCAAGCGCCATCGCAACGATACGTTCGGCGGAAGCGACCTCGATTTCGGGCGTGAACGGGCACGCATCCGTGCAGCAGACGGTGGAGGCGGTGATGTCCGCCGAGCAGACCTTGAGCGCCGCCATGACCATCCGCGACAAGGCGGTCGCCGCCTATCTCGAACTCAGCCGAACAGCGATTTAAGGGGCCACGCATGAGAGCGCTATCTATTGCCGCAACGGGCATGACCGCCCAGCAGCTAAACGTGGAGGTGATCGCGAACAATATCGCGAACATCAACACGACCGGCTTCAAGCGCGCCCGGGCGGAGTTCACCGACCTGCTCTATCAAACCGAGCGCGCGGCTGGCGCGCCAAATCGCGGAGGGCAGGAGCCGGTTCCCGAGGGCGCCAATCTCGGGCTTGGCGTGCGCACCGTGGCGATCCGCAATCTGCATTTGCAGGGCGCGTTGACCCAGACCGGCAACAAGCTCGATCTTGCCCTCAACGGTCGCGGCTGGTTCCAGGTGGCCTCGGCGGATGGCGATCTGCTTTATACTCGCGCGGGCGCTTTCAACAAAAACGCGACCGGCGAAATCGTCACCGCTGACGGATACGCCGTGCAGCCCGGCATTACCGTGCCGGAGGACACCACCGAGGTCATCGTCAACGAGAGCGGTCAGATTTATGCGCGCGTCGGCCGCGAGTCGGATTTGCAGGAGCTTGGACAGCTCGCGCTCGCGAACTTCGTGAACGATGTCGGGCTTGAGCCACTGGGGGGCAATCTCTATCGCGAAACGACGGCGTCGGGCGCGGCTGTGACCGGGGTTGCGGGTGATCCGGGTTTCGCCACCGTCCAGCAGGGGTATCTGGAAAACTCCAACGTCGATCCGGTGAAAGAAATTACCGAGCTCATCGCGGCCCAGCGCTCTTACGAGATGAATTCGAAGGTCATACAAGCCGCCGACGCGATGTACGGCACCGTGGCAAGGGATATGCGCTGATGCGGCTCATCCACCTTTCGAACTGCCGCACTCAGGTCGTGGCGGCGATCGCGGCGAGCCTGCTACCGGTCGCGGCCCTTGCGCAGGCGGGCGCCGACGCGGGTTTTAGAAATCTGCCCGCGCCGAAGGTCACGATCTACCCCGGCGATGTCATCACCGCCGCGATGCTGAGCGAGAGGCTGTTTTCGCAAGGGCTGGCGAGCGCCGTGTTCGACGCGCCCTCTGCGCTTGTCGGCAAGGTCGCGC
>JBGSLP010000183.1:0-18260 GCA_041740655.1 Alphaproteobacteria bacterium | reverse complement strand
GGGCGTCGTGTTTACCGCGATGTTCGCGCTCGGCGTGCTGCTGCTCGAGCAGTCGGACGCGCGCTCGGTCCACGTCGATGTGGAGCACGCGCTTTATGGCAATCTCGAAAGCCACATCTGGCTGGCCGGCACGGACTGGAGCGCATTATTTCGCGCCGACGCGCTTGCGGCGCTGCCGTCCGAGGTCGTGATGCTGGCCGTGGTGGCGCTGGCGCTTGCCGCTTTGGTCGCGCTGTTTTTCAAGGAACTGAGGCTAGTGACGTTCGACCCGGATTACGCGCGCTCGATTGGCGTGCCTGCGGCGGCGATAGGTTTTGGCGTCATTCTCTCGGCGGCGTTCGCGGCGGTGACGGCGTTTTCCGCCGTGGGATCTATCCTGGTGATCGCGATGTTCATCTGTCCGGCGGCGGCGGCGCGCTTGCTGACCAACAATCTGGCGACGCAGATTTGGGCCAGCATCGCCATCGCCGCGCTATCGGCCATCATCGGTTTCGTGGCGGCTGGACACGCGCCGTTGTGGCTCGGCTTTCAATCCACGGTGAGCGCGGCCGGCATGATCGCTGTGGTATCGGGGCTGTTCGTGCTCGCCGCCGCGTTGGCTGGCTCCAGTTTAGGCACGGCGCGCCGCAATACTTGAGCTACGTCAAACTCTTGGCGCAATCCCCAGACGTATGTGCGACGTTGGTGGAGGGATTAGATGACCAAGTTTTTCGATTATGTGTGGCGGTTTAACGCATTGGCGATTGCCGCCGCTGCTATCTTGATGCTGATTATCACAGCATCATTTCTATCGCAGTTTATTCGCGGCAAGCAAAGCTCCGAGGCCGAAAGGGGGCAGGAATGGGTCGAGAGAAAGCCCGATCAAAAAGCGATATTCTCGCTTGGCGCGGGTGCTTCTGAACAGGTGCAAACTTTGTTCGGATACCGCTCCACAAAACCACTGAGCCAGAAGCCATATCCATCAAGAGCTACGGTAAAGTCGTTACGGTGAACTACGTTTTCATCGACGTGCAAACCGGCGTCAGCCGATGGCTCACCACCGGCGGCGAGCAACTTTTCGCTAATCAGTATACCTTGCTCGAACCAACCGACTCGTCGATGCCCATAACCAAAGGCAAACCTCTCAGCCACGTTTACGATGTGGTGGAGAAGGACACGGATGGCAATGGAAACTTGACTAGCCAAGATGACAGCTCCATTGCTGCGAGTGCGCTGGATGGGTCCGGCTACGTCATCGTTAAATCCGGCCTTGGCGAAGTCGAGCTATTTCGTCAGGTTAGCGCCGACCGGTTTATGGTCGTGCACCGCAAGAACGGCGAGACTTTTACGGAGCTGTTTTCGGTTGCTCCTTTTGCCCACATCTCAACCACGCCGATTCCTCGAATGAAGGATAACTAGCCTTAGATGGGCGAGCGGGCATTCCAGACAGGGCCAGGCAAATATCTGACGTACCATGCTTCGCATTCCACGTTTAAGAAATTCAACGCCTGAGGTGAGCCATGCCGCGCATTGACGAAACCCTGCCGTTCAAGCCTGTACGCATCGCCGTGCTGACGGTGTCGGACACGCGCACGCCGGAGGATGACAAATCCGGAGCGCTACTGGTGGAATTGCTGACAGCGGATGGGCATACGCTCGCTGACAAAGCCATCGTGAGGGACGACGTCAGCCAGATTCAGGCGACGATAAAGGCGTGGATTGCGAATCCGGACATCGACTGCGTCATCACCACCGGCGGCACGGGGCTGACCGGGCGCGACGTTACGCCGGAGGCGGTGCGCCCGCTTTTCGACAAGGAAATCGAAGGCTTCGCGATCCTTTTCCACATGCTCAGCTATGAGAAGGTCGGCACGTCTACCATCCAGTCGCGCGCGCTCGGCGGGCTGGCCGGAAGCACATATATTTTTTGCGTGCCCGGCTCGCCCGGCGCCTGCCGCGACGCATGGAACAGCATCCTGAAATTCCAGCTCGATTTCCGCCACCGGCCCTGCAACATGGTCGAGATCATGCCGAGGCTGATGGAGCGCGAGTGACGGGCGGGCCGATTACTCGGCCATCAGCCGCTCAACGTAGACCGGCAGGCTGAACGCGGCCTTGTGGACATTAGGGGAGTAATAGCTGGTTTCGATCTCTGCTTCCTCGAACCGCTCGCGCAGCTTTTTCAGCTTTATTTTGCGCAAGGATTTGTCGTTGGACGCCCATGCGAGGGCAAACGGTCCGCCGAAATAGGTCGGCTGATTGACGAGGAATGTCGCGGAGTCCTCGAACATTTCGCCGAACAGGCCCATGGTTCCGCGCAGGTGGTCGGGGTGCAGGAACGGCAGGCCGTTTTGCGTGATAAGCACGCCCGGCTCTTTCAGGCACCGGCGGCAGCCCTCGAAAAACTCGCGCGTGAACAGCACGGCCGCAGGGCCGACCGGTTCCGTGGAATCGACGATGATGCAGTCGAAGCGCTCATCCGTTTCGGCCACATATTTGACGCCGTCGGCGATGACCAGTTCGACGCGCGGATCGTCGAACGCGCCGCGTGAGATATTCGGCAGGTGCTTTAGCGACAGATCAACCACCTCGCGGTCGATCTCGCAAAGTACGGCCCGCTCGACCGATTTATGCCGCAGCACTTCGCGCAAAACGCCGCCGTCGCCGCCGCCGATGATCAGCACGCGTCGCGCGTCCCCGTGCGCGAGGATGGGCGTGTGCGCCATCATCTCGTGATAGATGAACTCGTCCTTGTCGGTAAGCTGCACGACTCCGTCCAGCATCATCACCCGTCCGAAGGTGTCGTTCTCGAAGATGACGAGATGCTGGTGCTCGGTCTTGTTTTCGTACAGCACATTGTTCGTCGCGAGAGAGCAGCGGAAATGCGGGTGCAGCGTTTCATCGATCCAGCGTGTCATAACGATCCTGCAAAAAATGGAGCAATTCTGAACCGTTAAAGACGATGTGTTGATATTTCGCAACCATTAACGAAGGGCTCTACGGAAAGTGGTTGAGCCGCTTTCGTCGCCGCGCTAGATCAAGGAAAGAATTTTCATGGGGCGATGTCGTGCCAAGATGGTTTTTTATTTGCCTGCTGTTTTTCGTTTTCTGCATTCCCGGCTACGCTACCGGTGCGCCTGCCGCCAAGCCAGGCGCCGCCGCCACCAAACCGGGCGCAGGCCTTTCCAAGATCGTCGTGTTTTATCCAAAATCCAAAACTCCCTCCGGCCTGGCCAAGCTTATTGGGCGGCTTGAAACAAACCTTACAATTTCAGTTGACGATAAACCTGTCTTCAACATCGTGCGGGGAGGTCATTCCGAGGCGACCGTCGCGCCGGGTGTAAGGCGCATAAAGATCAAGCATTCCGACGATCCTCTGGGTTCGCTTTTGATGGTCGGTTGGGCTTACGACGTGACCGTGCGGCCCGGAAAAACGCAATATTTCTATATGATTATCTCCGGAGGCGGCTTTTTCCTCAACGAAGTCAGTGCAGCGACGGCGGAGGCCGAAATCGCAGGCCGCCCTGCCCCAGGCACTGGAACCGTCGTTTTGTTCTGGCCCCGCAAAATGCTTGATTTCGGCTTGATGGATTTCATCAACCCGGACCGTGATGTGACGTTCAACGGTAAGAAAGCGGGAGCATTCACCGTTGGAGACTATATCGTTCTGCAGGCGCCTGCGGGTAACGTGGATCTCGGATTTCCGGAAAGCCTTGAGCTTTTCGGCACGCACCAACACACGATCTTTGTCGGAGCAGGGCAAACCCATTACTACCAGTTACATTTTGGCGATTATCTTCAGATCATCGAACGTCCGCCCGCTGTCGCCCAGCAATTCCTACCCGGCTTGAAAAAACGATAACGTTTCGAAGGAGTCGCCGTGCGCTTCATTTGGAAAATTACCAGCATTCTTATCGCTCTGGTTTTGGCCGGGCCTACTGTGGCGCAGACATCTCCGAAGCCAAGGCAGCCCAACACTGGCGGCACGCTTTATATTGTATGGCCTTACTCTTTAGGGCAGTCGCTAATGCCGAATATCGTGCCGGAGAGTTTAAAACTTCGTACGATTGTGGTGGTAAACGGCAAAAAAGTATCGCGTCTCACTGCGGGCGAATACAACGCTGTGGCGATTAAGTCCGGCGAACATTTCATAAAGCTTGATGACGGAAACCCATTGAATGTTCTGGATTCCGTATTCGACTTTAAGGGTGTGAAGATTAACGTCCGGCCAGGACAAAGTCACTGCATAGCAATGGTGGGCGGCGGTCAATATATGCGTAAGAACTACGATGCGCCTGTACTTGAATGCCTCGATCTCATTAGGCAACTTAAACGTTATTAAAAACTCAAGTGAGACTAAGTATAATGTTTGGCACCCTTATAGTTGTGTAAAATCTAGGAGCGTCGTTATGCGGAGTAGAAACCTAAGAGCATGGGCATTAGTTGTGGCGCTCGCGTCCTGCGTGTTTTGTGGGAATGAGTCGGTAGCGCAGTCGGCGAGCAATTCTGCTTCTCCTCGACAAGTAGCGACCGGTCCTAAAAAGGCAGGCGCTAGAATTGTAATGTATTGGCAGCAAGCGCCTATAAATCAGCTCATTCCAGGGTTAGTGCCAAAGTGGATGTCTGGCCGTGCTGATATTGAGGTAAATGGGAAAGTCGCCGCACGTTTGGGATGGGGTGAGGTCGTCACAGTTCCGGTGCCGCCCGGAACGAATTACGTGCGCCAAGATATCGGGATAAATTTATTTGGCCTTAAAGGCATGCCGGTCAAAGTCGGGGCTGGCCAGACGGTTTATCTCCAAGCTTACAAGGAGCAATACAATTTATTCTTCCGCCAAGTCTCAAGTGCAACGGCAGCGCGCGACATGGCGGAGATCAAAAAATATAGATAGTTGCAGCAATCCATAAAAGAAAACCATCCAGCTATTTCACGGGATGGTTTTCTTTGTGCAGTAATGATCAAGCCGCAGCTTTAAAAACCTGTTTGGCGACTTCCTGGCCCCGCAGAATTTCCTTCACGATGATCTCGGATGGCTGGAAGGCCTCCTTCAGAACGTCGATCGCGAGATGCGGCTTTGCGTTGCCACACATGAATATGTCGAGCGCCGCATAGCCATGCTCGGGCCAGCTATGGATGCTGATATGCGATTCCGACAGCACCGCCACACCGGAAACGCCGCCATTAGGCGTGAAGTGATGCATATGAATGTGCAGGAGGGTCGCTCCAGACACTTCGATGCAGCGCTTAAACGTTTTCTCGATATGGGCTATGTCATCAAGACGGCTGCCATTCAGCACGTCTATTATGAGATGGGTTCCCGCAAACCGGACACCGTCCCGCTCGCAAAAATAGTCCTTACGGTCGTCTTCGGTCGCTTGCGCTCCGAAAACTGAGTTTTGTTCTTCCGTTTGGGCGGTGCTTGAACCTCGATCCAAGTCCATCCCCAATTGGAAGAGGGCGTCATAAGCCATGTGGCGTCCTCCCCAACCAGCAGATGTCCTACATTAGACAAGGCGGGGTATGTGCATCTTTAAGCCCCACAGCACAAGTAAAAATTGGCGTGAAAGGCAAAGTTTTTTGTGACAGTGCGGTGACTTGGCCCCTCTGTGCGCGATTGACGCATTCACTGGCGAAATTGCGCCGCGATTGCGATGCACGACTGACGCGGACGGTTCAAATTGCGGCCGCATTTGCTTGACGTGGCGGGAGTTATTCAGTTTATCGGGGCAGTTGCGCAGCTTATCGGTGCGGTCGCGCCGCCGCCGCATGCCGCGAGGAGAGTTCATCCATGACGTTTAAACTGGGGCTGGAGAAGCTGGGGCTTTTATGCCTGCGTAGTCCCTGGCTTGCCGCGTTCGTGATCCTGCTCATCACCATCGCGGCTGGCTTTGGCCTCATGCGCCTCAGTGTCGACGACTCGCTCAGCGAGTTATTCCGGTCCAACACGGCTGAATTCCGGCAGTATGAGCGGCTCGACACGCGCTTTCCATCCAGCGAATACGATGTGCTCGTTGTCGTCGAGGGTAAGGATCTTCTGACGCGCGACGCCCTGATCGCGCTGCGCAACATGGTCATCGAATTCCAGTTCGTGCCCGCGACGAAGGGCGTGATCTCGCTGTTCTCCTCGCGCGAACCGCCCGTGAACGGTGGCATTCCGGGGCAGCTATTCCCGGAAGACCTGCCGGAAGGCGAGGCGTTCGACGCGCTGATCGCGAAGGTGCGCGAAAACCGCATCATCAAGGACAGGCTGCTCTCCGCCGATGGACAACTCGCGCTCATCGTCATCCCGCTCGATAAAGAGGGTGTCAAGCAGGAGGGACTGGCCGAGGTCGCAAGGCAGATAGAGGCGACCGCAAAGGAGCAACTCGCCAACGTCGGGCTGACGGCAAGCCTCTCCGGCGTGCCGATCTACCAGCTCGAAATCCGCAACGCCGTGCAGCACGACCGCATCCTGTTCAACGGCATCGGTTTCGCAGTCGGAGCGCTGATCTGCTTTATTTTCATGCGCAGTTTCGCGTTTACGTTCATCGCCATCGCAGGTCCGGCTCTCGCCGTGGTCTGGGCGCTGGGGCTGCTTGGCTTTATCAACATCCAGCTCAATCTGTTTCTGAACGTGATCACGCCGCTGATCATGGTGATCTCGTTCGCCGACAGCATGCATATGGTGTTCGCGATCCGGCGCCGGATGATTGCGGGCGATGATGCGAAGTCCGCCGCCCGCTATGCCGTGGAGAATGTCGGTCCCGCCTCGCTGCTCACCATGCTCACCAACCAGGTGGCGTTCGTTTCGCTGATCTTCTCCGACTCGGCGCTCATACGCGGCTTCGGCATCGCGGGCATTCTCTCGACCACAATCGTGTTTTTCGTCGTCATCGCGCTTGCGCCGACGCTTGCCGCGATCATGCTGAAGAACCAGAAGCTCGCCACGCAATCATTCAAGGATGACGATACGGGCATGAACTGGCTGAACGGCTTTTCTGCGGGACTGGCCCGGCATCTGAAGGCGTTCGCCACCGCTTATACAGTGCTCGGCGTCGCGCTGGTCGCGTTGTTCGGCTACGCTTATTTGCAGCTTGAACCGAGATATAAGCTGGCCGATCAGGTGCCTGATCAGGAGCAGGCCATGCAGGCCGCAGGCAGGCTCGACCAGAAACTGACGGGCGCCAGCCCCATTCATGTGCTCGTCGAGTGGAAAGACGGCAATCTCTACGACGTCAGACGACTCGATGCGGTCGCGCAGGTGCATGACATCGTGGAGCAGACGGCGGGCCTCGGCAATGTGTGGTCGCTGCATACGCTTCGCCGCTGGCTGGCCGAGGGCGGGGAGACGAGCATCGATATCCTCAAGCAATATGTTGGCGTGCTGCCGGAATATCTGACGCGCCGCTTCATTACCCAAGAAGAAGACGCGGTCGTTGTGACAGGGCGCGTTCCCGATATCGATGCGGGCGACATCCTGCCGACGGTCAGCAAGCTCGACGCGGCGCTTGCGCCCGTGCGCGCCGCTAATCCCGATATCACCATTTCCGTGACCGGATTGCCAGCCATCGCCGCGCGCAACAGCGCCAACATGATCGACCAGCTCAACGGCGGGCTGTTTATCGACATTCTCATGGCGATGGCGATCATCATGCTCGCCTTCCGCTCGGTGACGGCTGGCCTTTACAGCCTCATACCCAACCTGCTGCCGATCCTAGCGGCTGGCGCAATGCTGCACTGGTCGGGGATTGGCCTGCAATTCGCGAGCATCGTCGCGCTGACAGTGGCGTTCGGTCTGGCAATCGATAACATCGTACACTATCTCTACCGGCAGAGGCTTGAAGATGAAGCTGGAGGCGATGGCGTGGCCTCGGTGGAACGGGCGCTCAAAGCGATCGGACCTATCGTCATCCTGACAACGGCCGTGCTGATTGCGGGTCTGGGGATGCCGCTCTTCTCCGCATTGCCATCGCTGCGGCTGTTCGGTCTGTTGAGCATTGTCGTTCTGGCGGTTGCGCTGTTGAGCGTGATCATTTTCCTGCCGTCGATCATTTTCTTCGTGCGCAAGATGGCCGGTACCGCCCAAAGCGCCACGACGAGCGACGTGAAACGAGAAGCGCCTGCCGAGTAGGCCATGCTGAAAATACTGGTGAATGGCGAGCCGTTGGACACCTCGGCAAAAACGCTCGGCGATCTGTGCATCGCGCTCGGTTATGGCGACGCCAAGATCGCCACGGCTCTGAATGGCGTATTTGTCGCTGCTGCCGTTCGGTCAGCGACGGCGTTGTCCGACGGTGATAAAGTCGAAGTCGTCGCGCCGCGCCAGGGCGGATAATCCGCCGGATTGGTTTCAAGATGCTGACACTGTATGGCGAAAGCCTGCCTTCACGATTGCTGCTCGGCACGGCGCTTTATCCGTCGCCGGATATTCTGCGCCGATCCGTGGAAGCCTCGGGATCGAGCCTCGTCACCGTTTCGCTGCGGCGCGAATCGGCTCGCGAGAAATCCGGACAGGGCTTCTGGACGCTTATCCGCGAGTTGGGCGTGCGCGTGCTCCCCAACACCGCCGGATGCCGCACCGCGCGCGAGGCCATCACCACCGCCCAGATGGCGCGCGAGGTCTTCGACACCCCATGGATAAAGCTTGAGGTCATCGCCAACGACGACACGCTCCAGCCGGATGTTTTCGGGCTGGTCGAGGCGGCGCAAGCCTTGGCCGCTGACGGCTTCAAGGTTTTCCCCTACACCACGGAGGACCTGAGCGTCGCCGAGCGGCTCATGGCTGCTGGCTGCGAAGTGCTGATGCCGTGGGGATCGCCCATAGGCGCCGGGCGCGGGCTGATGAACCCATACGCCCTTCAGATGATCCGCGCCTATTTTCCCGGCGTGCCGCTGATCATCGACGCGGGGCTTGGCGCGCCGTCGCATGCCGCAAGGGCGATGGAAATGGGGTTCGACGCCGTGCTGCTGAACACGGCCATCGCCAAGGCGGGCGACCCGGTCACGATGGCCGATGCTTTCGCAAAAGCCGTGGTCGCCGGACGGTTGGCGTTTGAAGCTGGCCTCATGCCGGAGCGCGATATGGCGCAACCATCAACGCCTGTGGCGGGCACTCCATTTTTCGATATTGGCCATGCTTCATAAATTCTATCCGATTGCCCCAACCGCCGACTGGGTCGCCCGGCTAGCCGAATGGGGCGTCAAAACCGTTCAGTTGCGGGTGAAAAACGAAAGCCCGGACGCCGTGCGTGAGCACATTCGCGACAGCCTTGCCGCGTGCCGGGCGCATGATTGCCAACTCATCGTCAATGACTATTGGCAGGAGGCGATCGCTCTCGGGGCTGACTACATCCATCTCGGGCAGGAGGATCTTGCGGCGGCCGATCTGCCGGCAATCAGGCGCGCCGGAGTAAAGCTTGGCGTCTCCACCCACAACCATGACGAACTCCGCATCGCCTTATCCGCGAAGCCCGATTACGTCGCGCTCGGTCCGATCTACGAGACGACGCTGAAGGCGATGCCGTTCGGGCCGCAGGGGCTGGAGCGCATCGGCGAGTGGAAGCAGCTGATCCCGTGTCCGCTGGTGGCGATTGGCGGGATAACGCTGGAGCGTGCGCCGGGCGTTTACGCGGCGGGCGCGGATTCCATTGCGGTCGTTAGCGATGTGATCGCCGCGAGCGATCCTGAAGGCCGCGTAAAACGATGGCTTGAAGCGACATGCGCGAATTAAGCCCCGCTGTTAAAATGCTTGCAAGTCGAATGCGAATTGTAAAAATAGTTGCCGTGTGTTGACCAGGTTGAGCTTTTTGCGCTTTAATTATAGACTATTCGATGGTTAATCGAATACGGACTTGTCTTGTCCGAAGCCTAAAGCCAATGTAATAATGATGATATTTCAATTCGATGGATCACGGTTGCTAGAACGATATGCGCATCAATCAGTTGTGACCGGCGTTCATATGTGGATTATGAGGGCTGTCACACGATGGTCATGACAAAATTATTAAATAAGGCATTTGAGACGATAAGTTCACTGCCGCAGGCTAGGCAGGACGAAGTCGCACAGATGCTTATTGATCTGGCGCAGCAAGAGCACTCAGGGTTAACGCTGTCGGAAGAGCAAATGGCCGAAGTGCGGCATCGGATGAGTTCGCCCGCTGACTATGCTAGCGACGCCGAAGTCGAGGCGTTTTTTCGCCGAATGGCTGGATGAAGATTAGATACAGAGCGCAAGCACTTGCCGATTTAGGCGCCATACACGAATTCATCGCCGAAACCAACGTAACGGCGGCCGATCGGGTTATTCATAAAGTTCACAAATCAATCAACCGTCTGAAAATGTTTCCTTTATCTGGTCGTGCGGGTCTTGTTGACGGAACGCGAGAACTGATTGTAATGGGATTGCCATATATAATTGTCTATGTACCGGAAACCGAGTTTGTCGATATTATCGCCGTATTTCATGGTGCTAGATCGCGCTAATCTTCATAGACGGTTGTGAGGCGGCGACCAATTGCCCGCCGCCTGTATTGGTGAAATGAGGATTACTTCTGGTTCATTTCTGCCTCGATTTCGATGGCCACTTCGTCGGACACGGCGGGGGCATATTTGCCCATGTCAAAGTCTGAGCGCTTCACCACCGTTTTAGCGCTAACCCCTACCGATGGCTTTTTGGAAAACGGATGCTCGCCCGTAAAGTTCAAGGTCGCATCGAGAGTTACAGGCTTGGTGACGCCTTTGATCGTAAGGTCGCCGGTAATTTTGCCAGTTTTCTCGCCAGTTTTCTCGATTTTCGTGGTTTTGAAAGTGATCGATGGAAACTTCTCCGCCGACAGCCAGTCCGGCGCTGTCAGGAAGCTTTCAGCGCCAAGCGAGATCGCCTGAACGCTTTTCGCGTCGATGGTAACGTCGAGAGAGCTTTTCTCGGGCGCCGCGGCGTCGAATTTCAATTCGCCATCATAATTCTTGAAGAACGCGCCGGTGCGGCTAAGGCCGAAGTGATCCCAGGTAAACCGGATTTCGGTGTGTTTCTTGTCAAAAACATAGGTGTCGGCGGCGTGGGCGGGGGCGGCCAACGTCGCAAATGCGATCAAGGTTAAAATCTGCAGTCGAGCGATCATGACGAACTCCGTTCATGTTGTGCGCGGTCTAGCCGCACCTCGCACTTAGCCGCGCAGCGGATCAAATGGAAGTGTCGTGAAATCACAAATGATTGAGAAATAATACTTATCTGCTGTCACATTAGCCGAACCGAGGCGCAAGCCGTTATCGCCCCACCTTGTAAAATGACGGCTTATTTCTTGTGCATCTCGGTCTCGATCTGAATCTCAACTTCGTCCGATACCATCGGTATCCAACCGGCCATGCCGAATTCGGAGCGCTTCACCATCGTTTTCGCCGTAACGCCTATTGTCGGCTTTTTGGATAGAGGGTGCGGCCCTTTGAAATTCAGCGTGGCGGCGAGCACGACCGGTTTCGTCACGCCCTTCAACGTCAGATCGCCGAAAATATTGCCCGTCTTGTCGCCGGTTTTCACGATCTTCGTCGTCTTGAAGCTGATTTCGGGGTGCTTTTCCGTCGCAAACCATTCCGGCGCCTGCAGGAACGTCACCGCATCGGAAGACATCGCCTGCACGCTCTTGGCGTTGATCTTCACCGTCAGCGCGCTTTTCTCAGGGGCGGCGGCATCGAAATTTAGCCTGCCATCATAGTCCCTGAAAGACGCTGCCGTTCGGCTGATGCCGAAGTGGCTCCACGTGAACCGGATTTCCGTATGATTTTTATCGAAAACATAAGTGTCGGCGGCGAATGTCTGCCCGGTCAGGGCGAATAAAATGACCAAAGCGATGCGGATCACGATAACTTCCTCATCTGTTGTCCAACAAGCTGAACCCATGCGTTGCAGTGAACGCATGCAGATGAAGTCAAATTGATTTGACCCTGTTAAGGCCGTTCGATGGCGTTTTAAGCCAGATTAAGGCTCATGCCGCCATCGACCATGATCCCCTCGCCCGTCGTATACGCGCTGTCGTCGCTTGCGAGGAAAAGCGCAACCTTGGCGACTTCCTCCGGCTTGCCGAAACGGCGCATCGGCATCTGCGCGAGTAGCGCTTTGGCCATCAATGGATTGTCGGTATAGCGGCCTGTCATCGCCGTTGGTATGAAGCCCGGGCACATATAATTGACGCGGATGCCGTATGGCGCCAGTTCGACCGCTAGGCTGCGAGAAAGCCCAGCCACCGCCGCCTTTGCCGTCGAATATGCTGAAAGCTGGCGCGCGTGCTGCCCGGCCATGATCGACGACAGATTAACGACGGCCGCATTTCCAGACGCCTGAAGCAGAGGCAGCGCCGCGCGCGTTACCCGGATCGCGCCCCATAAATGCGGGTTGAGCACGCTCTCCCACATTGCGTCGTCGGTGTGCCGGAAGTCCGCGCGCAGGAGGTTGCCCGCGTTGTTGATGAGGATGTCGAGTTTGCCGTGCGTCGCCTTGACAGCCGCGAATACGGTTTCAATTTCGCCCGCATCCGTCACATCGAGCCGATGACCGGAGGCTTGGGCGCCGCCCTCGTTGATCGCCGCAACGCCCGCCCGCGCGGCGTCCGCGTCCATGTCGGTCAGGTAAACGAATGCGCCTTCCGCTGCGAACAGCTTCGACATGGCAAGGCCAAGGCCGTTGCCAGCGCCGGTAATCAGCGCAATTTTCCCCTCAAGCCGCCCCATCATCGCTCCCTTTTTGACGCTGCGAGCTTTGGCATTGCTTGCCAGCCGTGTCAATTCCGGGTGCTCGTGTTAAGCGTCCGGCTCCATGGCGGGGTCGATCGAGGCGGTGTCCTGCTTGGGCGGCGTCCACTTCTCGCGCATGGTGACGAGTTCCTCGGCGGCGCTGGGGTGCAGGG
Organism: Alphaproteobacteria bacterium; assembly: GCA_041740655.1. Classification (GTDB taxonomy): domain Bacteria; phylum Pseudomonadota; class Alphaproteobacteria; order Rhizobiales; family Rhodomicrobiaceae; genus JAWXCE01. The sequence goes on along the minus strand of JBGSLP010000183.1, from coordinate 5,402 downwards.
CCATGGTTGCGTCGAAGTCGGCCTTGGTCGCTCCCATGCGCATGGGGATCGCGACGATCTGCACCATTTCGGCAGCGTCCGGCCCAAGAATGTGGCAGCCGAGAACGCGATCCGTTTCGCCGTCCACCACAAGCTTCATCGTCATGCGCTCTTCGCGCTTCGGCAGCACATGTTTCATCGGCCTGAAGGTCGATTTGTAAATATCGATGCGGGCGAACTGGCGGCGCGCTTCCGCCTCGCTGAGGCCGACCGTGCCGATTTCCGGCTGCGAGAAAACCGCGGTCGGGATCAGGTGATAATCGGCGCGTGTCGGTTTGCCGCCGAACACGGTGTCGGCGAATGCATGGCCCTCCCGGATTGCGACCGGCGTGAGATTGACGCGGTTTGTGACATCCCCGACGGCGTAGATATTCGGAACGGATGAGCGCGAGTAATCATCCACGACGACTTCACCCGCCATACCGAGCTTCACGTCAGCACGGTCGAGGCCCAGCCCTCCCGTCGCAGGATGGCGGCCGGTGGCGAACATGAGCGCGTCAACCGAAAGCGTGTCGCCGCCCATGAGCTGAACGCTAAGGCCGTCGGCATTGCGCTCGATAGCCGCAACGTCGGCGTTCATGTGCGACTTCACACCCTTCGCCTTCAGCGCGTGCGTAAGGCCAGCGCGCATATCTTCGTCGAAATTACGCAGGATTTCCGGCCCGCGATAGATGAGGCTCACCTCCGACCCGAGCCCGCAAAAAATGCCTGCGAACTCTACGGCGATATAACCGCCGCCGACAATGGCGACGCGGCGCGGCAGCTCCGCCAGGTGAAACGCATCGTTCGAGGTGATGGCGTGCTCACGTCCGGGGATGTTCGGCACAAAGGGCGCGCCACCCGTCGCGATCAGGATTTTGTCCGCCGTCAGGGTTTGGCCGCCCGGCTCCAGGCGGATCGTGTGAGCGTCCTCCAGCGTCGCGCGAGCCTGGAAAATGCTGACGTTGGAGCGCTTGAGGTTGGTTTCGTAGATGCCGCTCAGACGGTCGATGTCGGCGTCCTTGTTGGCGATCAGCGTCGGCCAATCGAAGCGCGCGCCCTCAACCGTCCAGCCATATCCATGCGCATCTTCGAGAATGTCCGAGTAATGGCTGGCGTAAACGAGCAGCTTTTTCGGCACGCATCCTCGTATGACGCAGGTGCCTCCGATGCGGTACTCCTCGGCGATGGCGACGCGAGCGCCATATTGCGCCGACATGCGCGCGGCGCGTACCCCGCCTGACCCCGCGCCGATGACAAACAGGTCGTAATCGTAGGCCATGGCAAGGTCTCCGGAGTGCAGTGGCAACTTAGCGAGGCAGGGCTTCCATGCTTATCGACATCCATGCGGCGAGAAGCTTGTCGCGGGTTTGCGGCGAAATGCTTTCGCTCAGGGTAAAGAGCCATTTCAGCCCCAGCCCTTGTAGCTGCAACTCCGCCGCCTTGCGCGTCTCAGGCGATAGATCGGCGGCGGCGAACAAATCCTCCTCCGTCTTCATGAACGCGCGCAGTTCGTCAATGTCAGCCCCGGTGATCGAGGTCACGGACTGCACGAGTTTGAGAACATAGTCGGAAACCTTTGCGGCGGTTTCCGTTTTGAAGAAGTCGTGCAGTTCCTGCAATTGGCGGGCAGAGAGGGTGGCGGCAAGCTCAACCGGGGTTTGCGTGATCCAGTCATCGCCAAGCACGCCGAAATCTCCCTCGAACTCGTCGAGTTTCGCCAGCGCATCCTGTCTGTCAATCTCGCTCATCCAGTCGGCGCGCGGAAGGAGGGTGTCCTTGAGGAACGGGATCAGCATATTTCGGATTTCTTCGAGCCGGGTGACACGAGCCGCATCAGCCACGAGCGCCTGCGCTGCCCTCAGCCGGTCGGCGTCGACGTCAGCCGCCGTGAGCATGTCGCCTCGCGGCTTTTTCCTTGTGGACGCGATCTCAAGCTTCTCCGTCCAGCGCTCAAACCGCGCGATCGTCTGCGAGTCCTCAACCGTCCATGACGTCGGATAGTTAAAGGTTGCGTACAGCGCGTCGAACAGCTTGCGAACCGAAGAGAGTCTGAGAAACGCCAGCAGCTTTTCCTGCTGCTCTTCCGTCAGGATCAGCTTCAGCAGCTCCGCCGCGTCTCGTATCAACTCCGTCCGGTTTTCATTGAACCCAGATTGCAGGTCGGTCCCGGCAGCGGCAATCAGCGGAAAAAGCGTCATCACCTTCTGCGCGAGTGCGAGGTCTTCCTTCGGCGTGAGGACGGAGTCCATCGCCTCTTGTTGCAGCGCGCGCAACTCCGGCGTCGCAATCAAATCCATGTATTTCAGGAGGTTGGCGTAAAGGCCCGGCAGTTGCGAAACGGCAATAAATTCTTCCACAACTTTCTCGGAGACGTCGTTTTGATCGGTCTGGTCGCTTTGCGCGTGCGCTGGCGCCGCCCAGACGCTGAAGGCCATAAAGGCTGCAATGACAATCCGTGACATGAGGAAAAGCCTCCCGTTTTGCCGCAAACCCGGGCGGCGGCGATTGTTATTCGTCGTTGGTCAGAACCTCGACGCCGTTCGGCCCAGCGATGATCACCTCATCGGCAATCCCGATGAAAAGCCCGTGCTCGACAACGCCGGGGATCATCTCCAGCACCTCGGCCAAGTCTTCCGGATCGGGGATTTCGCCAAAGGCCGCGTCGACGATCAGGTTGCCGTTATCGGTGATGTACAGCGAGCCGTCCTTTTTCAGACGCATCGTGAAGGCGCCCTTGCTTCCCGTATCGGCCGCAGCGTCCTCGATCATGCGCAAAGTCGCCTTCAGGCCGAACTGCAAAACTTCGATAGGGAGCGGAAATTTCCCAAGCTTTTTGACCTGCTTTCCGGCTTCTGCGATCACGACAAAACGCTCGGACGCCATGGCGACGATCTTCTCGCGCAAATGCGCGCCGCCGCCGCCCTTTATCATGCGCAGTTGCGGGTCGATTTCGTCCGCGCCATCAATGGCAAGATCAAGGATCGGCTCGTCGTCGAGCGTTGCAAGCGGTATGCGCAGCCGTTCGGCCTGCGCGCGCGTCGCCTCCGATGTCGGGACGCATAACACATTGAGACCGCCGGCAACCTTCTCGCCAAGCAGGTCGATGAACGCCGCCGCCGTCGAACCAGTGCCGAGGCCGAGCTTCATGTCCGGCTCGACCTGCTCAAGCGCGCGCGCCGCCGCCAGCTTTTTGTATTTCATGCTCACGTCATCGACTTCCGCAACAATCCGCTTCTGAAACCGGCCGGGTGAACTTTTGTCCCGAGCGCGCAGCTTTCTAACCATCAATCCCGCCTAAATAAATATATTTCATTTCCAGAAATTCTTCGATGCCGTGATGCGAACCTTCGCGGCCTAGCCCGGATTCCTTAACGCCGCCAAACGGAGCGACTTCCGTCGAAATAATCCCCTCGTTCACGCCAACGATGCCGACTTCAAGCGCTTCCGCCACTCGCCATACGCGGCCAAGGTCGCGGGAATAGAAATATCCAGCGAGGCCGAAGGGCGTATCGTTGGCGAGTGCAATGGCCTCCGCCTCGGTGTTGAATCTGTATAATGCCGCAACCGGGCCGAACGTTTCATCGCGCGTCAAAATCATATCCGTCGTCGCCTCGGTGAGCACCGTCGGCTGGAAGAACGTGCCCCCAAGATCGTGACGCCTGCCGCCCGTCAGGACTTTAGCGCCCTTTTCCAACGCGTCCTTCACATGCGCCTCGACCTTCTCAAGCGCGGCCGTGTTGATGAGCGGGCCTTGAACAACGTCTGGCCCCTGACCGTCGCCGACCTTCATTTCGGCAACCTTGCGCGCCAGCTTATCGGCGAAAGCGTCATAAACGCCATTCTGCACCAGAAAGCGATTGGCGCACACGCAGGTCTGACCCATGTTGCGATATTTGGACGCGATGGCCCCATCGACCGCCTTATCCAGATCGGCGTCGTCGAAAACGATGAATGGCGCGTTGCCGCCTAACTCCAGCGCCACCTTCTTTACGGTCGACGCGGATTGCGCCATGAGGATTTTCCCCACGCGCGTCGAGCCGGTGAAAGCGAGGACGCGGACGTGCGGATTGGAGGTCATCTCACCACCGATCTGCTCCGCATCCCCGGTCAAGACATTGAAAACGCCAGCTGGCAAGCCTGCCCGATGCGCAAGTTCGGCCAACGCAAGCGCAGTGAGAGGCGTATCCGGCGCCGGTTTGACGACAACCGTACAGCCCGCAGCAAGCGCTGGCGCAACCTTGCGCGTAATCATGGCGAGCGGGAAATTCCACGGTGTAATCGCCGCCACCACCCCCACAGCCTGCTTCAGCACCACGATGCGGCCGCCCTTGCGATGAGTCGGGATGGTCTCGCCGTAAATCCGCTTGGCCTCCTCGGCGAAAAACTCGACGAACGCGGCCCCGTAACCGACCTCGCTGCGCGCCTCGGCCAGCGGCTTGCCCTGCTCGGAGGTCAGCAGAACGGCAAGGTCGTCGGTGTTAGCGATGATCAGATCAAACCACCGCCGCAGAATCTGCGACCGCTCCTTGGCGAGCTTAGCGCTCCACGGCTTGAACGCCTTTGCAGCCGCGTCGATAGCCGCACGAGTTTCCGCAGCGCCGAAATTAGGCACGCTGGCGATCAATGCGCCCGTGGACGGGTTATGCACGGCGACGGCGGCCTCGCCGATCCACCGGCCGCCGACATAACACTGTTGCTTGACGAGATCGCGGGGGAGGCCGGTCATCATTGGGTCCTGTTTCATGCGAACGCCGCGTTGGCGCAAATCCCAGGCGGGGATGCCCGCCTAGCGCCCTAGAATATAGGCAAACATAAGAGGCGCGACGATAGTTGCATCGGACTCGATCATAAACTTTGGCGTGTCAATCTCCAGCTTGCCCCATGTGATCTTCTCGTTCGGGGCCGCGCCGGAATAGGAGCCATACGACATCGTTGAGTCGCTGATCTGGCAGAAATATTTCCAGCATTTGATGTCGTCCATGCCCATGTCCTGATTGAGCATGGGCACGACGCAGATCGGGAAATCCCCGGCGATGCCCCCGCCGATCTGGAAAAAACCGATATCCTGCTTGGCCGACGTGTCGACATACCATTTGGCCAGCGCCGTCATATACTGGATGCCGGATTTCATCGTGCGCGCATCCTTGACCGTGCCGCGCATCACGTGACTGGCGAAAATATTGCCGGTTGTCGAATCCTCCCAGCCGGGCACGATGATCGGCAGATTCTTCTGCGCGGCTGCCAGCAGCCAGGAGTTTTTCGGGTCGATCTGGTAGTGCTTTTCCAGCACGCCGGAAAGCAGTATTTTATAAAAATATTCATGCGGAAGGTAGGACTCGCCCTTGGCGTCCGCTTCCGTCCAGACCTCCAGAATTGCGCCC
>JBGSLP010000182.1:0-5977 GCA_041740655.1 Alphaproteobacteria bacterium | reverse complement strand
GCTGACTCGGCTGCCGGGCTCAGTCGAAGCAATTCCCCCCCAACGCCATCTCTGGTGTCGATCAGCACGATTAAGGAGCCATCACGATCTTGCATCACATCGCGAACGCGTTTGCCCATGTCGATCTTTTCCTCGCCCGTTACCTTCGAGCCGTCGACGGTCAGGCGAATAAGCGCTTTCGATGAAAGCCCGCCGATAAACGCGTTGCCCTTCCACGCTGCGAACTTATCGCCAGTGTAGAAAATCATGCCTGACGGCGAGATCGCTGGATTCCAAGATTTTACTGCCTGTGCGAGTTCTGGCTGCGTCGATGGACGTGGAATTGGCGCTTTGTTGTAGTGGTCGCCCTCGCTGACAAGCGGCCAGCCGTAATTCTTCGTTGGCTGGATGACATTCACCTCGTCGCCACCGAGCGGACCCATCTCATTGATCCACAGCTCGTTGGTTGTCGGGTGGATCGCAGCCCCAAGCGGGTTGCGGTGGCCGAACGAATAGATGTCAGGCAAGGCATCGGACTTGCCGACATAAGGATTGTCTTTCGGTATCGATCCGTCTGCGTTGATGCGGACGATCTTACCGATGTTGCTCTTCATGTCCTGCGCCGGGTCAAAGCGCTGACGATCGCCCGACGTAATGAAGAGCGTGCCATCGTCGGCAAACTGCAGGCGTCCGCCAAAATGGCCGCGAGCCATCATTTTCGGCACCTGACGCCAGATGACTTTCACATCTTTCAACTCGCCATCATCGAGGCGCGCCGACGCGACTGCTGCGCCCTTGACGATATTATCTTCCTCGTCAAAACCACCGAGGCGAGGGTCGGCCACATCCTTGCCGCCGGGCTGGTTTTCAGCCGCCTCGGCATAGGAGATATAGATCATCTGATTGGTCGCGAAATCCGGGTGGAGTTCCACGTCGAGCAAGCCGCCCTGCTTGCGAAAGACGACCTCCGGCACGCCCTTGATCGGCTCCGAGAGTTTGCCGTCGAAGAATATGCGCAGATTGCCGGGCTTCTCGCTGATCAGATAACCGCCGTCGGGCAACAGAGTCACGCCCCAGGGGTGGTCAAGCTTGGCCAGGCTTTCAACGGTGACATCGCCGGATTTCGTCTTGATCTCCTCGGCGATGACGGGGCTTGCCGCGAGGGTGAAAAGGGTGGCGAAAGCGAGTCCAAGCGGCGGCTTTCGCAGTTGTGTTTTCGGATAGGATTTTAACATCGGGTCTCCATACAAAACGATAAGGAGAGCGCCCAAGCCGCAAGATGGCGACCGGTTGGCGTTCAACTCCATACGTTAGCAATGCGAACCCTACAGGATCGTTCCCCCTATCAGTCACTCCGCCTTATCAAAAAAATGCCAGACGCCGGTCGTGGAGATGCCAATCCGGTAATGCGTGTATTTGCCCGTTTCCATCATTTTTGCAGCCTGCGCGGGCGGCACCAGCGTGAGCAATTCCACTTGCTGGCCCGAATTCAGCGTTTGCAGCGGCGTTTCCGCAAAATAGGGCCAGACGAACAGGTCGCCATCCTTGCCGCCGGTTTTGCGGACATATCCCGTGCGGAAAATCTCGATCAGAGCCGCGAGGATTTCACGCCCTTCGCCATCGCCCGAGAGCTTCTTCCAGAACGCGACCGGGTCGGCGACCTTGCTATTTGCAAATACGGGGGGAAGCTCGTTCATCTCGGAGGCGACCCGCAGCGTCTCGATGTCGCCGGACACGGCTGCGGCAAGAATCGCCTGACGCATCCGCTGCGTTGCCTCGGGCAGCTTCGATGCGTCACGCAGGATTTCCGGTTGCACCAGTTGCCCTTGCGCGGCAGCCGGGCCGTTAGTGATGCCAGCGAACACTAGACAGGCCGCGAGCATCGTTGCAACCATGCCGTCGTTCCGCACACGTTCTGGCCGGACCAATCGGCCCGCATGCCGTCGATGCTGAAATAGTCTCAATTCTGTGGGCATCGGCGCAAATATTCCTTTAAGGCTTGGGCGAATGATTGTCTGATTTGGTATCGGCCCTATTTTAGACAGCGAGATGGCGCGTTGGACGTAAATCTTTGGAAGCTGCGAAGGAAATGACTCGTTGAACGGCGATCCGGTCTTCACGTTTCTCTACATCATACTCACAGGGCTCGTGGTCGGCGTCATCATCGCTGCGCCGGTTGGCCCCGTGAATGTGGTGTGCATTCAGAGAACGCTGGAGCGCGGATTTTGGGGTGGTTTCGCCGCAGGACTGGGCGCGGTGCTGGCCGATGGGCTGATCGCGACGGTCGCCGCCTTCGGCATCACCGCGATTTCGGGCGTAATGGAAGCGCACAAGCACAAAATAACGTTTATCGGCGCTGCAGTCATGGTGGCGTTCGGCGTCAAACTGCTGCTGACCGAGCCAAAAATAGTCGCGACGGCCACCACCAATATCGCCCGCCTGCGTCGCATGGTCGAACTCATCCCCGGTTTCGCGCGCCCCGCGCTGCGACTTTCAGTGTGGCGGATCATGCCGCATGCAGCCATCATTCCGCAGACGTTCTTCCTGACCATCACAAATCTGGGCGCCATTATCGGTCTCTTCGCGATCATAAGCGGCCTCGGCACGATTGTGGGCGGCGTTCACAAAACGAGCCACGCGCTCGTACTTGTGGCGGCGATCATGACCGGCAGCATGCTGTGGTGGATCGGCCTGTCCCGCCTCATTGCGCGCATCCGGCACAAGCTCAACCACAGCCGCCTGCGTATGATCAATCAGGTTGCCGGGGGCATATTGCTGTTGTTCGGCGCCGTGCTCCTGATGCAGTTCACGATCGGGCTGGTGGACTATTACCGCGCCGAGGCGAACGTCATCGCGCCGCAGAACTAGCTATTGGATGACTTTGCTGATGGTGAACTCACCATTCTCAATGCGGCGTGCGAGATTGGCGGTCATTGAGGAAACCGCATCCTCTCCGTAAATCGACACGAGGTCCGACAGCGCCGAAAACAGCGCAGCGTTGGCCAGCATTTCCGGCCTTATGCCGTCGCGCAAAGCCTCCTCCCAAGCCTCGACGATATATCGCAAGGCTGCCTGCTCCTGCTGCTCGGCGGAGACTGGTTGGTGCGGCATCGCTCACACGCTCCCAAAATCACGTCGCGTCGCTGGCGACAATGAAAAAACTCAACTTATCGGAGCATGACAGCCTAATGCTTGGGCCGCGCGCAAGACAAGCAGATATTAATCATGAACGATGGCGTGCAGGCCGACGCTATTTGTTGTCTTGAACAAGCACGCCGGTGATCGCCGCGCCTTGGTCGATGAAGCGGTTGATGGCGATGATCGCCGAGCGGTTGCACGTGCGATAGGTTCGCGAATAGCCCCGGTAACCCTTGTTGAAATTTTCGACCAGCCTTGCCTTGCGCAGCGCGCTGGCGCCTTCCGCGTTCGTCAGCTCGCGCATTTGATCACGCCAAGTCTGCCCGTCGTTCTGTCCGCAAAGCTCGCGCAGATAATGCACGGCCCCAAGAATTTCAGAGAGGCGAAGAAGCTGCGCGTCGTAGGGGCGCTCCTCGCGGTCGGGCGGCGGCGACCCTTGCGCCTGCGCCAAGCAGGGCGCCGACAGCAGAATGGTCATGGCCGCAAAAATCCGCACCCCTAGCGCTGGACGACGATGCATCGTGGCTCCTCAAGCTTACGCTTGGAAGCATACGGATTCTGGCGGGTTTGACAATCATCCTGAGGCGGCGGCGGCGGCGCGATCAGGCGCGCCAAGGCGGCTTGGGCGTAAATGCTTTCCGCGCTCGTGACGCAAATCTCCCGCGCCTGATGCACCTTGCCGTTGGCGATGATGAGGCGCAGCGCGGCGACTGCGTTGACGCTGGTTTCGCACAGAATTTCGAGAGCGGCCTTGAATTGCGTTTGGCGCGGCGCATACGGCCAGGCGGCCTTGATGAAATCCCTCGCCGGATGTTGCGACGCCTCGAAATGCGCGCAGTAACCGAGCGGACGCCACGCGAAAATATCCGGCGCGATGCGGTACGGCGCCGACGGCAGCAACGCGAAAAGCAGCGCCAGTCGCGAATATTGCCCAAGCGGCTCGTCCGATAGCAGCGTGTCGGCGTTCAGGCCGTAATGCGGCGCATGCGCCTGAAAGTGTCGCCTGAAAGCATCGTCGGGCCCGCAGGTTTGCGCGAATGAAAAATCGCTCGCGGCGGGGATCTCCAAATTCGGTAAACGCATTACATATACTCAACTACTATGCCGTCGCTCCATCATGCCCAAAACAGTTTTCAAAACGTTTGCCGCGCGAATGGAAAATTGAATGAAATCACAAGCTGCCCGCACGGGCGGAAAACGGGGACGTTAAACAGACCATGAAAAGCTTGAGCGATGCCTTTGCCCGCCTGTTCGGCGCAGCGCCGCAGGTGGAGGAAAACAGGGAGCAGGATATCCGGGTCGCGGCGGCGGCGCTTCTGGTGCACGCGTCGGTCATCGACGGATCGGTGAGCGAAATCGAGACGGGCCGGCTCAGTTCGCTGCTGAAGGATCGTTTCAACCTCACCCCGGAGCAGACCAACGAACTTCTCATCGCCGCCGAACGACGGGAGCAGCAGGCCGTCGATCTGTACGGGTTCACGTCAAAGCTCAAGCACACGATGACGGAGGCCGAGCGGCAGGGGCTGGTCTTCATGATGTGGGAGGTCGTTTTCGCCGACGGGAAACTCGATCCGCTGGAGGATAATCTCGTATGGCGCGCGTCTGAGTTGCTCGGCGTGTCGACCCGGGATCGCATGTTGATGAAGCAGCGCGCGCTGGCTGGTTCCTGAGGTGGCGTCCAAGTCAGCGTCGCCGACGCTCCTCGGGCGATTTGGCCTCTCGCTCAAACCGCGCTCGGTCGATGTAGACGGGTTGTCTCCAATCGTGCTGATCACCGGCGCAAGCGAGGGCATCGGCTACGCGCTCGCTTCGCAATTTGCCTGCAAGGGCCATGACATTATGATGGTCGCCCGCAGCGCTGGCACTCTCGCGGAAGCGGCTACACGGATTAGAGAGCAGTCCGGCCGCGCCGTATACGAGGTCGTAGCCGACCTTACGACGACGCACGGTCTTGACGCGATAGACGAGGCGCTCGCGGCCAAACGGCTTCACGTGCATATTCTCGTAAACAATGCGGGCGTCGGCTATGGGGGAGAGTTCGTCGAGCAACCCGCCGAAAGCATGCGACAGCTTCTCGACCTCAACATCCTCGCGACCTCCGAATTGATCCGCCGCCATTTGCCGGGGATGGTTCAGCGCGGCGAGGGCGGCGTATTGAACATCGGCTCTCTGGGCGGCTTTTTCCCCGGGCCGTATCAGGCCGCATATTACGCGAGCAAGGCCTATATGCGCTCGCTTACGAACGCGGTTGCGCAGGAGGTACGCGGTAAAGGCGTGCGCATTTCGCTTGTTGCGCCGGGGCCGGTGATGACGAATTTTCATCACAAGGCGGGGGTAAGGAATTCGAACTACCTTAAAACGCCGGGCGGAGTCGCGGCTGAACGGGTCGCCCGCAGCGCCTATTTCGGTTTCCTCCTGTGGCGAAGGACGATCGTTCCGGGCGGCCTCCCGCTGATAGCATCAGTATTTTCCCGTATGCTTCCAAACTTCATCATCACACCATTCATCGGATGGCTATTGAAAAAGCGCCTCTAGCCTTTCTTCTCTTGATCTGGTCCAGAAAATGCTAGACCAAATGCGCCATGTCCGGTTCGTGCTCTTACAATTCCATGCAACTGAAACCGATTTTGCTTATCATGCACAAGCGCTGTTCTAGCGCTGGACATGTCGGGCGCTGGCTTTCCGCGCGTGGATATCCGCTGGACATCCGCTATCCGCGCTTTGGCGATTCCCTCCCCACGACCATGGCGCATCATGCGGGCGCCGTCGTTTTCGGCGGCCCGATGAGCGTCAATGACGCCGACGACTACATCGCGCAGGAAACAGACTGGGTCGGCGTGCCTCTCGCTGAGGGCAAGCC
>JBGSLP010000181.1:0-10416 GCA_041740655.1 Alphaproteobacteria bacterium | reverse complement strand
GCGATGCGCGCGCCGTCGAACCGGCAGCCATGCAGCCGCGCGCCGGTAAAGTCGAACCCGCGAACGTCCAGGCCAGCAAACGACATGCCGGAAAGGTCCGTGTTGCGAAGATGACGCTTTTTGTCCAGACCGCCGATCTCGAACAGTTCAATGAAATTGTCGGTCTTCGCGTCGATTACAGCCTGTGCACGCCTTAGGCGATCCTCATCCCACCACTTCATACCGGTTCGTTCTCCCCGCCGGATACACCCCGTTTGCGAAACGGAATAATGTGTTCAGCAAGCAAAACCCTTCCGCCTTCATCGGAAAGCGCAATTTCCTTGATGCGCCGGACAATCCATTCCTTGGCTTCGCCGAGACCCTCGACGCCGAGCTTCACAATCGGCAACTGCCGGTCGCCGGGGCGCTCGCCTTGATCTGGAAGATGCGTCATATCCTTAAGAACGATCTCAAATCGAGCCGCTATGGCGCCCCCCGGCTCGAGATCGCAGACGTCGCAAAATGCAAGCTCCGACGGCGTAGCGACATTACCGATATACTCGCCATCCGCTACAACTTCCCAAACATAGCTATTCTTTCTGGGACCCTCCCATGAAAATGATACTGGTCCTTTGCTCCCTAGATAAATTTCGGGTCCGGCAAAGCCGGGACGAGATTGCGCATCAAGTTCCGCCGACTTGACTTCAATGACGAGGTGACCACGCTTCACGGCGACATGATCGAACTCATCCTTATCCGGATTGCAGCATAATTCGAACGAAAGCGGCCAAGGTTGACCGGGACCCGGTTGCTGAGTGAACAATACAAGCGATGCAAGCGGATGCGTTTCGCGGCGGATTTGCGCGGCACGGTCGACTTCGAGCGCGACTTCGCTCATTTCTGGATGGACATTTTTGTGAGAAGCCGAGTTTACTTGGGGGTGCAGCTTACGATACTCATCAACAAAATCCTCAAATGAGCCTGCCGCGAATTCCCCCCAGCACTCGCTGTCGATTTCAATCCTGTAAATGCGCCGTATATGATTTTCGACAGTGTCGCTCAGTGTGCCATCCGAATTATAAAAATTTGAGTGCGAAGTCAGGTCCATCGCTTTCGCGAGCGTCGGGCGCGATGTGATGTCCGACTTTTTTTCTGCTTTAGCAATCCGACGTGCCGTCAGATCGGTGAGTAGAAAATCTATTTTCTTGTCGCGGTCTGGAATCGCCTGTTTCCGCTTCGCCATCAAGCCCACCGTTTCAAAGACACAGATCATCAATGGATCCAGTCAGTTATTTCTTCGCCGGTCAATGACATCCGGCTGACAGATATACTGACAGCTCTTGTCAGCAAGTGGCTGCCAGTCTGGGCGTTCGATACAGCGATGAACGCCTATAAGGCATGGCAGACCTACAAGAATGGCGAGAGGGTCGAGGACGTGCAAAAGCAGGTTCTCGACGTGCTGAAAGCCGTCGCGGAAATGGAGGCGCACATCACAGCGGGCCGCGAGTTCTCCGACCGGGAATATCGGCTTACGCGGGAACTTCTCGATGCGCGCATGGTGCAGATTAACGGGATGTCGAAGCGGCTGGACGCGTTGGAACACGCTTTCCGTCGCCCCGGGTGTCCCCGCTATCACTTCCGGCGCGGCGAGATATGCATCGATGCCCGAAACATAATGCAGTCCGGCAAATAGAGCGTTTGAGCCAACGCATCGCAACAGGGCCGTGGGGCGAAATCGCCCCACTATGTAAGTATCATCCTCCCCCGAGGGTAAAAGCGGCGAACAACGCTTTCTTCAGACGATTTAGCCCTAATCGTTGCGTCGATGTTTACATTGCCCGACATAACAATTATTCGTGCATAACATTGCATAACTCTATGTTCTGATTGAGTTTTATGGCATTCTATTTTTAGTTCTGCGTCAACTTTCCAAATGATTTCGGATAAAATCGGAAACACGCAGCATGGGCGGGCAAGGCAGCGGCCGCTGGTATCGGTGGGACAGAAAAACGACGCTCGAGGAGTGCCTCAGCATCGACATTCGATCCTGGTCTCGACAAAACTTGCTTCGACCCGGAACCGGCTTTTCCAGTCAGTGGTCCTATGGCGGCGAGAAGAAATCGCAGATATCGGTCTATGTGCGGTCAGACGCTATCCTGCTCTCTTACCGGGTGCGCAATGGCGCCGAAGACTGGCGCAGCGTGGATGAAGCGGTCGCCTTCACCTGCACGCCCTGTCACCTTGGCGGCGAGCGCGTGTGGTTCTGTTGCCCTCACTGCCATCGCCGGGCGGCCAAACTCTATCTGGGAGGCATACGCTTCCTCTGCCGACTCTGCCGCCGCTTGCCTTACTCCTCGCAACAAGAAACCTTCATCGACCGCGCTAACCGGCAAGCCTTCAAGCTGCGTCGCAAACTGGGCGACGATGGCGGCATTGGCGACATCATCTGGAACAAGCCCAAGGGCATGCATCAACGCACGTTCGAGCGCTACCTCGCCCGGATCGACGAGCGCGACGAGATCGCCAGCCGGGCTTTGCATGTCCTTGCCATGCGGGTGATGGGAAAGGGATGGCCATGACCCGAGCAGGTCTCGCCAAGCAGGCAAATCAACAATCGACTGGCGCTGTTTTTGCCTTAGGACCGATGTCGGAATGCGGGCTCAGACCCTGTTTCCCGATCAACCTGAAGAGCCCTCCACGCTACGCGCGCGTAAAGCGGCTTAAATCGGGTGTGGAGGCCTACTACTGGGCCATTCCGACATGGGCGAAGGCGGAGGGCTGCACGCTGCCTCCAGAGCCTCTCGGGTGTGACAGGCTCGCCGCCTATGTGCAGGCGGAAACGCTCAATCTGCGTTTTGACCGTTGGAAAGAAGCTCGTCGCAATACGCAAGGTGCGGTCATTCCGACAAAGATTCCGCGCTCAAATCGTCGTCCCGCGCCACTGAAAGACTTCTCGGAACTCGCACGCCTTAATGCGGCTTGTTGAGTGTGATCGTCGATCGTGGCCGCGGCAGATGCTTATAGAGCGTTGACGGCGCGCAGTTCAGCCGCTCCGCGATCTGAGCGACGGTAAGATGTCCGGCCTGAAGCAGCGTTTGGGCAATCTGGAGATCGCCGTCGTTAAGCGCTCGCGGTCGTCCGCCAACGCGTCCCCTGGAGCGGGCCGCCGTCAAGCCCGCTACTGTCCGCTCCCTGATAATGGAGCGCTCGAACTCCGCCAGCGCTCCGAAGACGTGAAAGACAAGCCGACCTCCGGACGAGGTCGTATCGATGCTTTCCATGAGCGAGCGAAATCCGATTTGCCGTTCTGACAAATCCTCTACCGTTTCGATCAGCTGCTTCAGAGATCTCGCCAAACGGTCGAGCCGCCAGACGGCCAGCGTGTCGCCTTGGCGCAAGTAATCGAGCGCGGCGATTAACTGAGGACGCTCTCGCAACGCGCCCGACATCTTCTCCTCGAAGATTTTGGAGCAGCCCGCAGCGCCGAGTACATCAAGCTGCAGTTCGGGAACTATTTGTCGGCCCCAGACTTTTCAAAGCATGCGCGCGTCGCTTTTTGTTCACTTATCTACATGCGCAATGCTCATTTGAAAGGGCGTTTCATGGCAAACCCGGACGAAAATTTGAAGCCCACCGAGCACTCCAAGCCCCACGAGTACGGCAAAGGCGGAGAAGCGAACGCTCAGGGCGGGCTGAGCCGACGCTCATTTTTGTCTGTCACTGCCGCCGCAGTGCCGCTTGTTCTGGACGGAGCCACTCGCCAGACTGCGGCGCAAACCCGGCCAGCGCAAAATCCGCGAGACCTGATCCCCGTCAAGCTCCGCGTCAACCAGCGCG
Organism: Alphaproteobacteria bacterium; assembly: GCA_041740655.1. Taxonomy (GTDB): domain Bacteria; phylum Pseudomonadota; class Alphaproteobacteria; order Rhizobiales; family Rhodomicrobiaceae; genus JAWXCE01. Next base: position 6,600 of record JBGSLP010000181.1, on the reverse strand, counting down.
ATTACAACCTCAATCTCGATGTGCGTACGACGCTGCTCGACGCGCTGCGTGAGCATGCTGACCTGACTGGCAGCAAAAAAGGTTGCGACCAGGGACAGTGCGGCGCTTGCACCGTTCATGTGAATGGCCAGCGCGTTCTATCGTGCCTTACACTTGCCGTTGCGGCGCAGGGCGAGGAAATTACAACGATCGAAGGCCTTGCGCAGGATGGCAAACTGCATCCGATGCAGCAGGCGTTCATCGATCACGACGCCTTCCAGTGCGGCTACTGCACGCCCGGCCAGATCATGTCGGCGGTCGCGTGCGTGGAGGAGGGGCATGCGAAAAGCCCCGAACTTATCCGCGAATATATGAGCGGCAACCTCTGCCGCTGCGCCGCGTATCCCAACATTGTGGCCGCGGTGACGCAGGCCCGCGATCTGATGGAGGCTTGAGATGCGGCCATTTCTTTATGAATCAGCAGCGGATATGCCAGGCGCTTTGAAATCCGGTTTGTCGAACGCGGACGCCGCAAATCGCGCGCCCACTCAGTTCCTAGCTGGCGGCACATCGATCATCGATTTGATGAAGCTCGATGTCATGCAGCCGTCGAAGCTCGTGGATATCAAAAAGCTCAATGATCCGGCACTTCGCGGCATTCAGGTCACGACGCAAGGTTTGCGCATTGGCGCTTTGGTGACCATGGCGGAGGCCGCTGAACACGAGGCCATCAAGCGCGATTATCCGGTGCTGTCGGAATCGTTGTGGATGGCGGCCAGCCAGCAGCTTCGCATCATGGCGACGCTTGGCGGCAACGTGCTCCAGCGCACCCGCTGCAACTATTTCCGCGATGTTTCCTACGCAAACTGCAACAAACGCAACCCCGGCTCCGGATGCGCCGCAATTGACGGCGTCAATCGGCTCCACGCGGTGCTTGGCGGCTCGGATCGGTGCATCGCCGTTTATCCGGGAGATTGGGCGCAAGGCATGATCGCGCTGGACGCGCAGGTTGAGATCGCCAGCGAACGTGGACGCCGCTCGATAGCCTTTGGCGATTTGCATCGGGAGCCGGGCACGACACCGCACATCGAAACCGTGCTTCGCCCCGGTGAGCTTATCGCGGCGTTTACCGTGCCCGCTGGCGCGCACACCCGCCGCTCGCTGTACCTTAAAATCCGCGACCGCGAGTCGTATGCGTTTGCCCTGACTTCAGTGGCCGTGGCCCTCGCGCTTGAGGGCGAAAAAGTTGCCGACATCCGCATTGCGCTTGGTGGCGTGGCGACGAAACCGTGGCGCGCCAAAATGGCCGAAGACAGCCTTCGTGGACAGCCACTCAATGAGGCGACGGCGCTGCGGGCCGCGCAGGTAGCATTTGCTGGGGCCAAGCCGTTCAAACAAAGCGAGTTTAAGGTGAGGCTGGGTGAACAGACCGTGGTGCGAGCGCTACTGCAGGCCCGATCCATGGACGTGTGATGTCTTCGCCGCTCTGAAAATCTAATTTAACCGCTCCGAATTGGCGCGATGGAGGTTGCAATGGCCGACCCAGCAGTACCGCAGCAGCAGGAAAATATGGGGCTTCCCGTGCCCCGCATCGATGGCCGCGCCAAGGTAACGGGCGGCGCGAAATATGGCTCCGATTTCGCCACATCGCGTCCGGCCTACGCCTACATGGTGACAAGCTCGATCGCACGCGGCGCCATCACCGGCTTCGACGATGCAGGCGTTCGCGAGATGCCCGGCATTCTGCATGTCATGACTTACCAGAACACGAAAATCCCCGGCGCGTTCAAATTTATGGGCGTCGGCGGTTCGGACTCTACATCGCAGCAGCCCATGGCCGATAACCGCGTGCGTCATGACGGCGACATTGTCGCGTTGATCGTGGCGGAAAGCTACGAACTGGCGCGCGAGGCGTCGTACAAATTCAAACCGATTTACGCGCCTGAAGCGCCTACAGCCACGCTGGATTCTAGCGGCTCGGAGTTAAAAGCGGCGGCCGATGCGAGCCCGCTGCATGAAGACCCCAAGCTTGGCGATGCCGCAGTCGCGTATTTGCTTTCCAAAATAAAAATCGACGCCGAGTACACGACGCCGGCACAGCATCATAACGCGATCGAGCTTTTCTCGACGACCTGCGTGTGGAATGGCGACGAACTTACGATTTACGAGCCAAGCCAATGGGTTATCGGTATGAAATTCGGTTTGGCGAGACAACTCGATATCGAACCTGAACAGATCAAGGTCGTCTCGCCGTTTATTGGCGGCGCTTTCGGCGGAAAAGGCGGGATTACGCAACGCACGGCGCTGGTGGCGCTGGCTGCGCGCAAGCTGGGCCGTCCGGTGAAGCTCGTCGTGACGCGCGACCAGGGGTTTACGACCACGACGTATCGCGCCGAAACCAGGCACCAAATTCGCATGTCGGCGAACGCCGATGGCAAGCTGTCATCCTATTCGCACGAAGCCTGGGAAATGACCTCGCGAGCCGACGATTACATGGTTGGCGGCACGAAAAATACCGTGGCGATGTACGCATGTCCCAATATCTGGACGAAAGTGCATATCGTTAAAGGCGACCGCAATACCCCCGGTTTCATGCGCTCTCCCGCCGAGGTGCCGTACATGTTCGCGCTCGAATGCGCCATGGACGAACTGGCGGAGCACGCTGGCATCGATCCGGTACAGTTCCGGCGCATTAACGATACAAAAGTGAACCCAGCCACGGGCGCTCCCTTCACATCCCGTTCCCTGTTGGAATGCTACACCGAAGCCGCCCGCGCGTTTGGCTGGGAGAAGCGTTCGCCGCTCCCCGGCTCTATGACGGATGGCGACTGGCTCATCGGCTGGGGATGCGCGACCGCGATGTATCCGACGCAACACAACCCGGCGGCCGCACGCGTGCGCTTCGACAGCGACGGCTCAATTCGCGTTCAATGCGCGGCGCAGGATGTAGGAAGTGGCGCTTACACGGTCATCGGTCAGGTCGCCGCCGAGTGGCTTGGCCAGCCGATGGAGAAAGTCAAGGTCGAGCTTGGGCACTCGGATTTGCCTCCCGGACCGGTGTCTGGTGGCTCGGTCACGACGGCCAGCGTGGCATCGGCCGTGCAACTGGCATGTGGCGTCATTCAAACCAAGCTCTTCCAGGCAAGCGGGCGCGACGCCATGACGGCAATGACCCCCGACGATATCCGGGCAGCATTCCAACGCCTTGGCGTCTCAACCATCGAGGAGCTGGCGGAGTGGAAACAACAGGATGCACCACGCGGGGCTATCGACGGATTGAACAAGGGAGCTGTCGGCATCACGGGCGGCCCGCTCAAGGATCGCACCATGTTCGCCTTTGGCGCCGAGTTTGTGGAGGTTCGCATCAACAAGCGGACACGCGAGGTGAAAACGCCGCGCATCGTGGGCGCCTTCGCCGCCGGGCGCATCGTTAACCCCCGCACCACCCGCAGCCAGTTGATGGGCAGCCTCATTTGGGGTATTTCATCCGCTTTGCATGAGGCGACCGAAATTGATCCCAAAACCGCTCGTTATATCAATGATAATATCGCGGATTACGTCATTCCGGTGAACGCCGATATTGTCGATCTTCAGGTCATCATGATCCCGGAAGTCGATGACAAAGTGAACCCTGCCGGAGTGAAAGGGCTTGGCGAACTTGGTAACGTTGGAACCAACGCTGCGGTCGCAAATGCGGTCTATCATGCGACGGGCAAACGGATCCGGGAGTTACCCATACATATTGATAAACTGATTTAGTTGATCAGGTGCGAAGGTCGCGGATTTTCGTTGTTGTCCCAACTCTACGTCGGAAGTGCCAGGCAGCTACCGCACGCGGTGCTAGCAGGTTGTCGCTGGGAGCTTCTAGGGATGAACTCGGCGAAATCTCATATTTATCGATAACTTGTTGTGGGCACAAATGTGGTATTAATCATCACACGGTCTAAAATGTCATTTAGATTCAAATGCTTACGAGTGATAGTGGCGGAGGGGGTGGGATTCGAACCCACGGAACGGTTGCCCGCTCGCCGGTTTTCAAGACCGGTTCCTTAAACCACTCGGACACCCCTCCGATTACGGTTAGCAGAATTACACATAATCAAATAAAATGCGAAAAGCCAGTCTGACCCATAATGTTTTTCCGGACGTAATAACCATTCAGTATCAAGGGGCAAACCGCCGATAATGAGTGATATTTTCCTCGGCCACATTGTGGCCAATTTCTCTCACCACCTCTTGTTGCAGTGCAAAAAATAAGGATAGACACAACCAAGATGAAAAAAAGTGCGTTCCTCGCCGTGTTGTTGATGTGTGCATCACCCGTGTTTGCTCAAGGCGAAGATGAGCTGATCAAGGGCGATACACTAAGAAAAATGCTGTCCGGCAGGACTATTTATGTCAATACGCCGTTTGGTGAGTTGCCCATTCGGTATTCTGGCAATGGAACGATGTCGTCCTCGTCCTCGACACAACTCGCGGCGATGGCTGGCGAGCCGACCAGTTCCGATACTGGCCAGTGGTGGATTTCTGGAAACAGGCTTTGCCAGCGCTGGCAGGTGTGGGTGCAGAAACGTTCGTATTGTTTTGAAATGCGCGGCTCCATGAAATCTGTCACGTGGCGTCGGAGCGACGGCAAAACGGGTACAGCTAGAATCGGGTCTTGATCAAGAGCTTCATACCGTCGCCGCGCGCGGCAGGGATTTGTAGTGAAGCAACATGCTTAGAATATGAGCCTTCAAAATTGCTGGGAGCGCAGACTCGTCTCTCGCTTCCAGCAATTCCATGATCTCTTCATGCTCTTTCATACTTCTTTTCCATAGCGCAGGCGAAACCGGGGTAATCAGGCGGGCCCGGCGGACTCTCTGGCTGACTTGCCGGTAATGCAAAGCAAGAAGGTCATTGCCGGCTCCAACCAAGATCTTGTCGTGAATTTGCCTGTTGATGGCGAAATATTCGCGCTGTTTATTTTGCTCGTAAAAGCCTCGTAATTCGCCATGCAGAAGTCTTGTCTCGGCGATCTGCTCATCGCTCATCAAGCGGCAGGCCAGCATTCCCGACAGGCTTTCGAGCGACGCCATGACCGGCAGCGCCTCTTCAAGCTCCTCCAAGATAATCGGCGCGATGACCGCGCCGCGATTGGGAGCCAGAATGACAAGACCCTCCGCCGCGAGAACCTTGAGCGCCTCGCGCAAAGGCGTTCGCGAAACGCCAAACTGCTCGCACAACTGGCGCTCCGGCACCTTGACCGCTGGCGCCAAATCGCCCTGGATGATCAACGTGCGCAGCCTGACCAGCAATTCGTCGTGTAGCGATTGACGGGTTAGCGGGGTGACATCGGGCATGACTACGCCTTAAGGTTGTATAATATCGCGACGCAATCTGTGCGCACAAACCTGTTTACTTCATTTTGCATTCAACGCCAGCTTGAAAATGACCGCGGCATGTAAAGAAACGCGTGCGGCGCCATCGCGGATTTGCTGGCGGCACGAAAACCCGTCGGCGATAACGAGCGTATCGCGCGAGGTTCGGCGGATCGCGGGGAAAAGCGTCATCTCGCCCATCGCGAGCGAAGCTTCGAGGTTTTCCGCCTTGTAGCCGAAAGCGCCGGCCATTCCACAGCAACCGGACTGCACATCCTCGACTGTCAGACCGGGGATTATACCAAGGGCCGCCTTCAAGGCTGGCATTGTGCCCATTGCCCGCTGATGGCAGTGGCCGTGAAGCAGCGCATGGGCCTCGACAGGGCGCAGGCTCGGGGTAAAGCGCCCCTGTTCCCGTTCAGACGCCACAAACTCCTCGAAAAGCACGGAATTGTTCGCCAATCGCTCCGCGTCCAGCCCCGGTATCAGCGAGAGATATTCATCCCGGAAGGCAAGGAGGCACGCCGGCTCCAGCCCTATGACGGGCGCGCCACGCTCCAGAAACGGCTTCACCGCTTCCACAACGCGCAAGGCCTCGATACGCGCCTGCTCGACCATCCCCGCGCTGAGGAACGTGCGTCCGCAGCACAGCGGCCTCTCTTTCAGAGGTGCCGCGATAACGTGGACGCGGTATCCGCTGGCCGCGAGAACTTCGATCGCCGCGCGCAGATTATCCGGCTCGAAATGATGGTTGAACGTGTCGGCGAACAGCGCGACTTCGCGGCCGGACTCAGGGCCGACAGGGCCATTCGGGCGAAAGCGGCGACCCGTCCAGCGTGGCAGACCCCTGTCCGCCGAAAGCCCTGTGACCCGTTCGGAGGCGCGCGCCAGCGGCGGTATCACATCGCGCAGATAGAGCGGCCAGCGCCAGCGACGGGCGGTCGCCGCATAATGAGGCAAGTAGGCGTACATCTTTTCGCGCAAGGGTACGCCGTGCTTGAGGGCGTAGGCGTGCGAGGCCTCCAGCTTAAGCTTCGATATGTCGACGCCCATCGGGCATTCGGTGCGGCAGGCCTTGCAGGAAACGCAGCCTTTGAGGGCGTCATGCAACTCCGGGCTGTCGAGACGGCCTTCGCCGGTCTCGGGCGCAAGCGCGGAGCGGATCGCGTTCGCCATGCCGCGCGGGGAGTTGCGTTCATCGAGCGTCACGCGAAATGAAGGGCACATATCCCCGCCACCGAGCTTGCGGCAGACGCCATTG